>JAIOQG010000033.1 GCA_021413465.1 Alphaproteobacteria bacterium
ACCGTAGATGCGTTTATGTCCAGCGGTATGTGGAATACGAACTTATCTGCTCTTTTGGATAATTTTGCCAGGAACCCCAAATAGTCCGGCACGTGTTCGAACACGTCGAGTGCCAGAATGAGGTCATAGCGATCACTGCTATCCGCTAGAAAGTCGCCCAATTGAAATTTCAGGTTGGGATTTTCTTTCGGCTTACAAAGATCGATCGCTGTCTGAGCCGTATCGAAGCCCAAAAACTGCGTGGTCTTGTCCATGCGCTTTTGAAGTTGGACGAGGACTTCGCCAGCGCCGCAACCGACATCGCAAACCGATTGAGGCGCAATGTTATGGGACACCAGAAACTCATGAACCTTTGCCGCCTTCCAGGGCGAGTCATAGGCGTGCCAATCCGGCGAACTGGCAAGGTATTCTCCGGAATCGTATCGTTGGGTAAGGTTCGTCACGTTCGATCGTGCCCAGGCTCATCAGGTTCTGCAGTTAATGTTGACGACAATACGTAATTCAGGACCGTGCGCCGGTCGACACAAATACCCACGGCGGCCGCGCTTTGATTCTGCAGAGTGGAATGTGCTTTTCTGGATGGGGGAGCCAAGATCGTGACACGTACACACCCGAATCCTAAGGCCACGCCAGAGAGCAGATCATTTGCTAAACGATCGTTCCTGAAGCTGCCGGTCGCCATCGACGCCAAGCGCTTGGTCGACGAATACAACGGCATCCCGGCAGACGCATGGGGCGTCAGTCATTGGGACGTTCACTGCTCGATCGACGTCTTATTGCTGCGCGGCGGCACAACAGGCAAGGCGGACGACTTTACGACGCGCGCCGTGGCCAACGCGCCTATCGTGAGCCAGCTTCCGTATATTGCGTCGTTGCTCGCCGAAGAGGGAGCGTTCGGCGGTGCCGTTTATGCGTTTATATTTCGGACCAAACCGAACGGCATCACGCGCGCGCATCAAGACGATCACGAAGCTTGGGAAACAAGCCTTCGCATTCATATGCCCATCGTCACCAACGATGGCGCGGTGCTGCTTTCCGAAGGCTTTGCCAAGCACCTTTGCGTCGGTGAAGCGTGGACCTTCGACAACCAAGTGCAGCATTCGGTGGTGAACGGCGACGAGGTGCGGGTTCATATGATCATCGATGTTCTTCCCAACACGAAGATCGAAACGCTTTTGAAGAACGCGACGTTCGACCCAGGGGTCAGGGATCCGGAACGTTGGGCACTTACGGGCGGCCTTGACGCTTCGGGCCGAGTCCTGCCGCTGGTGTTTGCCGGCGGCGAGCCTTTGACGATCAAGGAAAAGAAGGCGCTGGGTCTAAAGGAAGATGGGTTCGCTACACGCGTGACGCATATCGGCAAGAAAGGGCGACTGCTCGGCGTCGCCTTGCGCCCAGCCGACATCATTGTGAAAGTGAACGGGGTGGATCACAGCGCGCTGTCGCGCACCGCTCTCGATTACATTCAATTCAAACACGAACCCGGCGAGACGGTAACGCTGAGTGTCTTACGCGGCGGGCGGGCGATGGACGTTGAAGTCAGACTGCGGCCCGACTACTTTTTTTCGCCGCGCGCGCGCCTTGAGAAGTTGATGCGGAAAGTTGGAATCGCCGCGCCGGGCCAAAGGAGATCCGGCTATTAGGGCGCGAACGCGAAACTGCGCCCGGCTTACGATCGGGCTCTGCGACGTTCGTCAACGGCGTCGGAGTAGTGAAAATCCGAGAGCAGTGCTGCAAGTTCAATCGGCTTTTCTTTTGCAATTAGGTGTCCGGCACCGGCGAGCGTGACGATACGCGCGTGCGGCGCCAGTTTGAGAAATCCGGCCGCCTCCGTATCCGCGGCGCCGGCGCGCTCACCAGCGCGGATGGCGAGGATTGGAAGCGTGAGCCTGCTTGTGATCTCCCTCAAACGCTCCCGCCGGGCCAAAATGTCTGCGACGAGGGGCGACTTGTCCATGCCGAGCGGCGCCAAGAAGCGCAGGGTTTGCTCCGGGTCGGGATCGGGGAAGATGTCGACAAGAACCAGTCCCGCGACGTTGGCCTCGGTCGCCGCATCGGCCAGTGCTAGTAGGGCCGCAAAGCCGCCGAGCGAGGCGCCGACAACGACGGGCATGGTCAGTTGCGCAACCATGGCGATCGTATCCTCGCCATAGGGCGGCAATGTAGTGGCACGATCGCCGACACTTTCGCCGTGTCCGCGCTGATCGTAAGCGGTGGTGCGGCAGCCATGCATTGCCAGGACCTGCATGACCGGATGCCAGACGCGCCTTCGCTCTCCACCGGCATGGAGCAAGAGCATGTCGGCGCCGCTGCCCAGACTGTCGAAGCAGAGCGTGCCGTCCGGCCTCGGCAGCGAACCGGTGAACATTCTTGCCTCCTTCTACCTTGATATCTCAAGGTTCTGGTTTTATCCTTGAGATGTCAAGGTAGTGCCGGATGCGCAAGCCATGGAGGTCAGATGCCAGCCAACCGGGTTCGACGGCGCCGCAGCCCCGAAGTGGCGCGCGCGACCATCTTGGCCGCGGCCGAGCAGTTGCTCGTCGAGGGCGGCGTGAATGCCGTTCAAGTTCGCGCGGTGGCGCGAAACTCGAACATGACGGACGCCGGCGTGACGCACCATTTCGGCGATCTTCAAGGATTGCTGACCACGCTGCTCGAAGACGCAGGACAACGGGCGCGGTCTGCGATCAACCAAGTGGTGAATGAGTGGCTTGCGGGGGACGCGGACGTCGAACGCCTTTTGAGGGCACTCGCGACGCCCTATCGCAAAGGCTACGCGGAGCTTGCGGTGGCGCTGCATGCGGCGGGGTGGCGCGATCGCGGCGAGCCGATATTCGGTAAGGTGGTACAGGCTATTCACAAAGTTAGGGTTGCACGATCGAAGGGGGCGGCCCGCGACATTCTCGAGACACGGTTGGCGGTGGCCGCATTTCACCAAGCGATCGCCACCGACGCACTGTTCGGGGAGGAATTCCGCCGGAGCGCCGGCGTGAAAGCTTCAGCCGCCAAGGGCTCCGAACAGCAGCTCACCTGGTGGATACGGGCGGTCCAGAAAACTCTCGGTATTTGATTGGGACCTGGCTACGAAAAAGTAATTTCGAGCGCGGTGGTCCGGCGCAATTCGCCAGCGCTTCCGAAGATGCGAGGCAAGTGGCGGATGGGGTGAGATTCGAACTCACGGTACGTTGCCGTACTCCGCATTTCGAGTGCGGTGCGATAGACCACTCTGCCACCCATCCGCATGTCTTCGAGTGAGTGTGGTCTTCGAAGGGGCGGATCAATAGCCGAGCGGAGGCGTGCCTGCAAGGAAGGCTCTATTCGCCGGTCAGTCTTTCAATTGCGGAGCCGGCGCGGGGCCCTTGCGCCAGGACCTTTGCCAATGCGGCGACTGCCGGGCGCCATTCGGTTTCGAAGGTGAACGGTGCGTTGCAGAGGACCAGGCCCATGGCACTTAAGCCCGGTTCGGTGCGGCCGGTATCGAGGGTGACGGTCAGCAGCTTTCTGATGTTCGCATTCACCAGCTCGGCGTGAAAGCGCGCCACGGCGCGTAGGTCTTTCACGGGATGCCAGAGCATATAGGTGCCGGTGGGCCATTTGCGGTGGGCGGCAATGAACGATCCGGCCAACGTCTCGAATTCGTCGGTCTCTTCGAACGGCGGGTCGACCAAGACAAGGCCACGCTTTTCGCGCGGCGGGACGAGCGCGGCCAGGGCCTGATAGCCGTCGCCTTCAACGATTTGAACGGCACGCTTCAAACCCAATTGCGAACGCAGTGCGACGCCATCTTCGGGGTGCCGTTCGCAGGCAATGACGCGGTCGCTTGGACGTGCCAATGCCGCCATCAACCAGGGGGAACCCGGGTAGTGCTCGATTTCGCTGCCCGGATTCGATTTTCGAACCAGTTCCAGATAGGGGACGAGTGCCACAGGGATGTTCTCAGCCGCAGCGAGCCGTTGGATACCGTCTTTTGCCTCGCCGGTTTTGGTCGCAGCCTTGTCCGTCAGGGCGTAAAAGCCCATTCCGGCGTGGGTGTCGACCAGGCAGAGCGGCGCGGCCTTTTGCTGCAGGTAGCGCACAACCCAGACCAGGACGGCGTGCTTCAGCACGTCGGCGAAGTTTCCGGCGTGGTAGGCGTGGCGGTAGTTCATTGAAATTGGCCGAAATCCCAGGCTTTGTTGCTTGACACTCGCGCGTGCCGAAGTATAAGTGCGCCCCTTTCCGGGCCACCCTGCTTTTTGCACGCAGGGGCGGTTCGATCAATCGACACGAAAGACAACACTCCATGTTTGCGGTCATTAAGGCCCAGGGCAAGCAGTTCAAAGTTGCCGAAGGCGATACGCTGACGGTCGACCGCATGACGGGCGAAGCCGGCGCGAAAATCTCGCTGAGCGAAGTGCTTATGCTGATCGACGGCGGCAAGACCACCATCGGGCAGCCGCTGGTGAGCGGCGCCTCGGTGACGGCGGAAATCGTCGATCATTCGCGCGGCGAGAAGATCAAGGTCTTCAAGAAGCGCCGCCGCAAGAATTATCATCGCACGCGCGGCCACCGTCAGGAATTGACGACGGTGAAGATCACCGCGATCACGGCCGGCTGAGGAGCAAGACGTCATGGCACATAAGAAAGCCGGCGGGTCAACGCGTAACGGTCGCGATTCAAACCCAAAATACTTGGGCGTGAAGCATTTCGGCGGCGAAGCGGTCATCCCGGGCAACATCATCGTGCGCCAACGCGGCACGAAGTTCCATCCAGGCGCCGGCGTCGGCATCGGCCGCGATCACACGCTTTACGCGCTTGTTCCAGGTCATGTCGGCTTCAAGAAAGATTCGCGTGGCCGTCAAGTTATTTGGGTAAAGACGACCGCAGCGATGGCTGCAGCAGAATAACGGGACGGTCATATAGACCTCATCCCGAAAGGGATGGCGGTCCAAAGTTCGAGGGAGATGGTTCGCCATCTCCCTGTTTTTTTCTTCCTCAGTGCGTTTTTGAGTCTTGAGGAGAAATGCGATGACCTTCGAACCGATTGCGACCGAGCGACTGATCCTACGCCCGTTGGAGCCGCGCGACCGCGCACGCCTGATCGCGCTTGCGAACAATTGGAAGGTATCGAAGAACCTGAGCAAGATGCCGTACCCCTACACGCCGGCCGCCGCCGATTGGTGGTTGGGCCAACAGGAGGCGCTTTGGGCCGGCGGGACCTCCATCGCGCTTGCCGTCACGATCGAAGACGACCTCATCGGCGGTATCGGCGTTGGCGTGCGCGACGACCGTGCCGACGAAGAGTGGGAACTTGGTTACTGGTTGGGCGAACCTTATTGGAACCGCGGCTATGCGACAGAAGCGGCAACGGCGCTGCGGGACTATGCGTTCGAAAGGGCGGGCCTGGCGAGCATCGTGGCCGGACACTACGCGGACAACCATGCGTCGGGACGCATTTTGAGCAAGCTCGGCTTTCGCTACACATGCGAGGTCGCGCGCCATTCTTTGGCGCGCGGAGCCGACGTCAAATGCCTGGAAATGGCGCTGCCGCGCGAACGGTGGCTTGAGGTGACGGCTGCGGCTAAGCGCGAGGACTTGGTCGCCTGATCAGATCGCGGAGGCACAAACGGCTGAAGGCGCGGATTCGGGGCTTCGCCTTCACCTTTGACGCGATTCCCTCTCGCGGAAATCGCGCAGTTGTACTACTTGAAGAGCTACGCAGTTGATCGACCTTGAGGATCTTTGATCCTTGAGGGGCGAACACAACCCCGCTCTTGGTGCCCCTTTTCGTCATGAAGTTTCTAGATCAAGCCAAGCTGTACATTAAGGCCGGCGACGGCGGCCCTGGTTGCGTGAGCTTCCGGCGCGAGAAATTCATTGAGTTCGGCGGTCCGGACGGCGGCAATGGCGGGCGCGGCGGGCATGTGATTTTGCAGGCGACGCACAATCTGAACACGTTGATCGACTATCGCTATCAGCAGCACTTCAAGGCGAAGAAGGGCACGCATGGGATGGGCCAAAACCGCACGGGCGGCGGCGAGGACATCGTGTTGCGCGTGCCGGTCGGCACACAGGTTTTCGCAGAAGACAATCAGACGCTGTTGTGCGACCTGACGAAGGCCGGCGAGGAATTTGTCATCGCGCAAGGCGGCGAAGGCGGGCTTGGCAACGCGCATTTCAAAAGTTCGACGAACAGAGCGCCCCGTAAATCGACGCCAGGCACGCCCGGCGAAGACAAGACGCTGTGGCTGCGATTGAAGTTGATCGCCGACGTTGGGATCATCGGACAACCGAACGCCGGCAAGTCGACGTTCTTGGCGACGGTGACAAGCGCGCGGCCGAAGATCGGCAACTATCCCTTCACGACGCTCAACCCGCAGCTTGGCGTTGCCGCCATCGACGAGCAAGAATTCGTCATTGCCGACCTGCCCGGCTTGATCGAAGGGGCGCATGAAGGCGTCGGGCTTGGCGATCGCTTTTTGGGTCACGCCGAACGTTGTCACGTGCTGCTGCATTTGGTGGACGGCAGTTTGCCGCCGGCTGAGTTGGGCAAGGCCTATCTGTCGGTGCGGCGCGAAATTTCGGCGTACGGCCACGGGCTCGACCAGAAGCTTGAAATCATCGGCTTGAACAAAGCCGATCTGATGAGCCCCGGCGATATGGAGCGCAAGCGACGCGCGTTGGCCGAGGTCGCGGGCGTCAACGCCATGATGCTATCGGGCGAACAGGGCGAGGGGGTGACGGAGGTTTTGCGTGTCGTCGCCTCGGCGCTGCAACAGTTCCGGGCCGAAAACCCCGCCAGTTTCAAATCCGATCCGGGGGCCGTGCGGGCGGCGGAAGCGCGCAACGAACCCGAAGGCTTGCCTACGGAACGAGGCTGGGCTCCGTGAGCGGTAAGCTCACAGCCGCACGCACACTCGTCGTCAAAATCGGTTCCTCCACTTTGGTCGACGCGGCGAGCGGAACGCTTTCGGGCGATTGGCTGGCGGCGTTCGCGGCCGATGTCGCGCGCGTCAAGGCGCGTGGGCAGAACGTCGTGCTGGTATCGTCGGGCGCCATCGCGCTTGGACGGCGGCATTTGAAGCTTGCTGCCGGCACGCTCAAACTTGAAGAAGCGCAGGCCGCCGCGGCGGTCGGGCAGATCGCCTTGGCGCGCGCCTGGAGCGAGGCACTGGCCGCGCACGGACTTACCGTTGCACAAGTTTTGCTCACCCTCGGCGATACGGAGAACCGGCGGCGCTATTTGAACGCGCGCTCGACGCTCAAAACGCTGCTGTCGCTCGGCGCGGTGCCGGTGATCAACGAGAACGATACGGTGGCGACGGCGGAGATCCGCTTTGGTGATAACGACCGGCTGGCGGCGCGCGTGACCGGCATGATCGAAGCTGACTGCTTGGTCTTGCTTTCGGATATTGACGGGCTGTTTGCGAGCGACCCGCGCCTGGACGCCAATGCGCGTTTCATCTCCGAGGTCAGCGCGCTAACGCCCGAGATCGACGCCATGGCGGGGGCGGCCGGCTCGGGGATGGGTTCGGGCGGGATGACGACCAAAATTCTGGCGGCGCGCATCGCGACCGAAGCGGGCGCCAACATGGTGATCGCCAACGGCGCGTTGCGGCCGCCACTGACGTCGATCGAAGGCGGCGCGCGCTGCACTTGGTTCTTGGCGCAAGCGACGCCCGCTGCGGCACGCAAGCGCTGGATCGGCGGATCGTTGATGCCTGCCGGCAGCCTCACGATCGATGCGGGTGCAGCGGCGGCATTGGCGCAGGGCAAGAGTTTGCTGCCGGCCGGCGTCACCGTCGTCGACGGTACGTTCGAGCGCGGCGATTGCGTCGTCGTTAAGGATTTAGCCAACCGCGAGGTTGCGCGCGGGCTGATCGCGTATGGATGCGACGACGCGCGGCGCATCTGCGGCGTGAAAAGCGGTGAAATCGAAACCATCCTCGGCTACCGTGGCCGTTCCGAGATGATCCATCGCGACGACATGGTTCTGACGCGCACATGAATGCTCCGTACAAAGATCAAACGACGGGCGAAGACCTGGAACTTACGTTGCGGCGAATGGGCCTGGCGGCGCGCGCGGCGGCGCGTGTGCTGGCGAAGTCGGACAAAAGCCAACGCGCCGCCGCTTTGCACGCGATGGCCAAAGCTCTGTTGGCGCGCGAAAAGAACATTCTTGCTGCCAACGGGCGCGATCTCGAACAAGCGGCACGATCGGGTGTAAGCCCGGCTTTCATCGAGCGCATGAAGCTGTCGCGGGAAGCCATTCACGCGATGGCCAACGGCATCGAAACCGTGGCCTGGCTTGCCGATCCGATCGGCGACGCGGAAGCGGAATGGACGCGTCCCAACGGATTGAAAATTGCGCGCGTGCGCGTACCCATCGGCGTTATCGGGATCATCTACGAAAGCCGGCCCAACGTGACCGCGGATGCGGCGGCGTTGTGCGTGAAGTCCGGAAATGCCGTGATCTTGCGCGGCGGGTCGGAGGCGTTTGGCTCGGCGCGCGCCATTCAAGCGGCGCTGGTCGAAGGCTTGGAGCGCGTCGGGTTGCCGGCGGACGCGGTGCAACTGGTGCCGACGGCGGACCGGGCCGCGGTGGGCTATATGCTGGGCGGGCTCGACGGCGCTATCGACGTGATTATTCCGCGCGGCGGGAAGAGCTTGGTCGCGCGGGTGCAGAAGGACGCGCGGGTGCCGGTGCTGGCGCATCTCGATGGGAATTGCCACGTCTATGTCGACAAGGCGGCGGACGTCCACAAAGCCCTCGACATCGTCTTGAACTCGAAGATGCGGCGCGTGTCCGTTTGCGGCGCGGCGGAGACTTTGCTGATCGATGCCGCGGGTGCGGGCCGATTGCTGCGGCCGCTTGTGTTGGCGTTGCTCGACGCGGAGTGCGAAGTGCGCGGCGATCGGATCACGCAGACCGTCGATCCGCGCGTGCAAGCGGCCGAGGAAGACGATTGGTACACCGAGTTTCTCGACGCCATTATCGCCGTGCGCGTGGTGGAAGGCGTCGACGCGGCGATCGCGCATATCGGCAAATACGGCTCCTCGCACACCGATACGATCGTGACGGAAGACAAGGCGGCCGCCGAGACGTTCTTGCGCGAAGTCGACAGTGCGATCGTTCTACACAACGCATCGACGCAGTTCGCCGACGGCGCGGAGTTCGGCTTTGGCGCCGAGATCGGCATTGCTACCGGACGGCTTCATGCGCGCGGACCGGTCGGCGCGCGCGAACTCACCACCTACAAATATGTCGTGCGGGGCGATGGCCAGGTTCGACCCTGAGGTCATCCCCCCGGAAGCACTTGCGCTCGCCAATGCGGGGGCGCGGATCGGATTGCTTGGCGGCTCGTTCAATCCCGCGCACGAAGCGCATCTGCACATCAGCCTGATCGCACTGAGGCGGCTGAATCTCGATTGCATTTGGTGGCTGGTGTCGCCGCAAAATCCGTTGAAGAGCGCGGACGACATGGCGCCGCTCGCGCGGCGGCTGGCTCGGGCGCGCGAAGTTGCGGCGCGACCGAATATTTTTGCAACGACGATCGAGACGCAGCTCGGCACGCAATTCACATTCGACACGTTGCAGACCCTGACGCAGACGTTTCCCAAGGCACGCTTCGTTTGGCTTATGGGCGGGGACAATTTGGCGAGTTTTCATTTGTGGCAGCGCTGGGAGGATATCGCGACGTTGATGCCGTTTGCGGTGATCGCGCGGCCGCGCTTTACAACGCGTGCGCTTGCCAGCCCTGCCGCTCAACACTTACGTGCGTCGCGCCGAGATGTTGGTGAATCAGCGGGCCTTGCCGAGCAGCCGCCGCCAGCCTGGGTTTTTATCCAAGAACGCCTAGATCCTATGTCCGCGACGGCCATCCGGGCGCGCGGAGTGTGGCGATAAAGCCTCAAATTTGCTGGATTTCGGCATCGTTGAGTTAGCCGAAGCATGGTAGTTTGTTAATGCACGGTTGCTTCGCGACCGGGCGTACGAAAAGTGGAAGGACAGGGCTTAAGGTCCACATGATGCATCTCTTTGAGTTTGCGCTGCGTGTGACTTTTGGGCCGCCTGCCCGAGACACCGCAGTGACCGTAACCGAAGGAGTATCCCTCTGACCGCAAAGCGCACGACCCGCACAACGCGGGTGAAAGCCTCCGCGAAAACGCCGGCGAAGCGTAAGGCCCCGGCACCAAAACCGACACTTGCGAAATCTGCGACGGCAAAAGCCGTCAAAGCCCAACCTAAGAAGCGCGCGTCGGAAGCCAGCCAAAAGCTGCTCAGCCTCGTTATGAAATCGCTCGACTCGGACAAGGCCGAGGACATCATCGCCATCGACATGTCGAACAAAAGCCCGATGGCCGATTACATGGTCGTTGCCAGCGGCCGTTCGAACCGTCATGTCGCGTCGATCGCCGAGCATTTGACCGAGGTGCTGAAAGCCGGTGGCTATCGCGGCCGTGCGGAAGGATTGCCGCAAGGCGATTGGGTGCTGGTCGACGCGATGGATATCATCGTGCACGTGTTCCGGCCGGAAGTGCGCGCGTTCTACAATCTCGAAAAGATGTGGGGCGACGGCACGCAAATGGCCGAGGCCGTCTAGAGAACAGCTTTGGCGCTCGCGATCGAAATTCTCGCGGGCGGCCGCGCGAAGGCAGCACCCGAAACCGCGCTCGCAGAAACTTATTTGGTGCGGGCGCGCGACGCCGGGCGGGCGCTCGGCTTCGCCGGGTTCACGCTTACCGAATACGACGAGCGGCGGCCGGAGCGAACATTCGACGTCGTCGCTGCGGTGGCGCTCGTTATTGCGCTCGACGAAAAAGGAAAATCTTTATCGAGCGAAGAGCTGGCGCGCGAGTTGGCGCGTTGGCGGGACGTCGGCGAGACGCGCGCGTTGTTCGTGATCGGCGGACCCGACGGCTTGACGGCTGAGGTCAAGCGCCGCGCACGCGCGACGCTTGCCTTCGGCACACAGACTTGGCCGCATTTGCTGGTGCGCACGATGTTGGCGGAACAGCTTTATCGCGCGGTGACGATTCTGAGCGGGCATCCGTATCATCGAGCCTAGTTGCCGACGACCGGCGGACAAGAACGAATCTTGCCGACGGCGAGCGCGTAGTGGGCGTAGTAGTTGGGGTGCTCGGTGCCCATCCAGCGGTCCCACCAGGTGAAGTAGAGGCCGTAATTCCAATGCGCCTGGCTGTGGTGCAGGTCGTGGTGCGTGGTCGTGGTCAGCCAATCGAAGAGCGGACGGCCGTCGCGGCGGGCGGGCATGATCTCGTAACCTGAGTGACCGAGCGTGTTGCGCACGATCTGGTGCAGCACGAACAGGCCGACCGCGGGCCAGGGCGTCGGGACCAGAACCACCCAAATCGGCACGAAGATGCCCATCAGCGCCGCTTCGCCGAGGTCGAAGCTGTAGGCCGTGAACGGCGACGGGTTATGACTTCTGTGGTGGCGGCGGTGGAAGCGGCGGAACAAGCGCGGGTCGTGGATCGCGCGATGGGTCCAATAGAAGTACGCGTCGTGGGCGACGATCATCAGCGCGAGGCTCGCCCAGAACCACAGTGGACCCCAGGAGGTGCCGATTGTGTGACCGTGCAGCCACCCTGCCCGTTCCAGGACGAACGGGATCAGCGCGATGGTCGAGAAGATCGCCACGGAACGAAGCGAGATGAAGAACTCTGTGAACAGTTGGCGGGCCGGCGGCGTGTCCGGGCGGATTTTGCGATCCTTGAGAATAGTACCGCCTAGGATGACCCAAAGCCCCGCCCAAACGCCGATCGCGAAGACGGCGTAGCGGGTGATGTCGGTGGCCATGTTGGACAACCACTGGCCGGCGATAGCTTCGATAAACGGTTCCATGAGTGAGCCTCCTTGCTCTGGCGGGCAAGGTGGCGATAACGGGCTTGGGCGTCTCGCCGATGGCGGAAAAGCTTGGCTGTTTTCGGATTCAGCTAGCGATTTCGGGTTTCGGCGAGGCGTTGTCGAGCGCGTCGCGACGCCATTGGGTGGGGGTTTTGCCGGTCGCTTCCTTAAAGGCACGGTTGAAGGGGCCGAGCGAGCCGAAGCCAAGGTCGAACGCGATGGCCGCAACGGTCGTGCGGGCTTGGGCCGGGTCGGCGAGGGTTTGTTTCGCGGCCTCAATGCGGCGGGTGTTGACGAAGGCCGCGAAGTTGCGGTGGCCGAGATTGTCGTTGATCAATCGGCGCAGGCGGTGTTCGGGCACGCCCACTTTTTCGGCAAGGGAGCCGATGGTCAGGGTTTCGTCCTTCCAGACTTGGCCTTTGTCCATCGCTTCCGCAAGCTTCTCGAGCGTCATGCGATCGGCGGGGTCGATGCGCGGCGCGTCAATCGGCGCGGCAGTGGCAGCAGCAGGCGCGGCTCGGCCGAAGATCGCCGTGCGCGCTTCTAGGAAGACGAAACTTCCGGCGAGGCAAAACAGCGCCATCACGCCGCCACCGACGAGGCTGTACCACCAGGCTTCGACGCCGACGCTTTCGCCGATTTCGATGCCCGACATCGCGATCGTGTAAACGGAGACGACCCCTAAGAACGGGCCGCGCAGGCGACGGCGCGCTTCGACTAAGTCTCCGCGCCAACTGTCGTAGATGACGTAGAGCGCGTGCACCGACAGGGCGATCTCGATCAGATTGTGCACGATCCAGACGCCGTTGCGCACCGGCGGTTCGGTCGCGATGCCCGCAATGCCAACGACGGTCAGCAGCGCTGCGGGCGCTAGGGTTTGCAGCGAAATCGGGCGGTCTTGAAACAGCGTAATGACGAACAGCCAAAAGTATCCCCCACCGCCGAGGGAGAGCAGCGTCAACGGCGCATCGTAGACGCCCAACATCGACCGCAAGACGTGCGACGAGTTCACGACGTAGGCGATGGTACTGAGTGTAAACAGTGAGCCCGCGATGCGCATCGAAGAGTTCGCGCCAGCACGAAACAAAGCGACGCCTGTCGCAGCGAGCGCGCCGATGGCCATCCCACGCAGGACGAATTCAGCTGTCAGTATGACGTCGGGCATGAAAGTTCCGGGTAGTGGTCGCGGGCACAAAACACCGGTCACTGGTCGGTAACGCGATAGCGTATCGCCATCGGGCTCACTTGCAGCGCGCTTTCCGCGCGAGACGGACTTCGTGTTCCATTTGGGTTTTATTGTCGCCACGACGGCGGCAGCGGTGTTTCCCAACGAGGCCTTCCATAAAATGGCGGCCGTGCTTGCCGCGATTGCGGTTTTCGCGTAGGTGGCGCTTCTGTTTTCGGCACTTCAGTGAGATCAACTATGGCGGCGGAATCGAGCTACGATCTGGTCATCATTCGCCATGGCCAGAGCGAGGCGAACAAAGCGAATATCTTTACCGGCTGGCGCGACAGCCCGCTGTCTGAGGCCGGCATCGCCGAGGCGCGGGCGGGCGGCAGGCTTTTGCGCGAAGAGGGCTTTCACTTCGACGTTGCGTTCAGTTCGCTGCAGAGCCGCGCGATCAAGACACTATGGCTAGCGCTCGAAGAAATGGATTTGATGTGGATCCCGGTTGTCAAACACTGGCGGCTGAACGAGCGGCACTACGGCGCGCTTCAAGGCAAGGACAAGATCCAAGCCGTGGAAGCGTTCGGGGAGGCGCAGGTGCATGCTTGGCGACGCGGCTATGCGACCCGCCCGCCGCTGGTCGAGCGCACGAGCGCAGATTATCCCGGCCACGATCCACGTTACAAAGGGCTGTCGGACGCGGATATTCCGCGCGGCGAATGTCTGAAAGACGTGTACGAGCGTGTGCTGCCCTATTGGCAGGCGCAGATCGTGCCGTTGTTGAAAGAGAAGAAGAAGGTTTTGATCGCGGCGCACGGCAATTCGCTGCGGGCGTTGGTCAAATATCTGGAAGGGTTGAGCGAGGACGAGATCGAAGGCGTCAACCTGCCGACCGGTGTGCCCAAGGTCTATAAACTCAATTCGCGGTTTTTGGCCGAAACTCAGCGGTTTCTTGGCGATCCGGACGAGGTCGCGCGCCGCACGCACACAGTGGCCAACCAAACGAAGCGGTCTTAAGCGCTGCCGTCGGCAGGGCCGCGTCATTTGTGGCATTGTGTCGAATCAAGCGCGTCGGGTTTTTCGCGCATAGGGCCGACATGCGTAGCGGGTGGCGTCAATTCGGGATCGGTGCAAGCGCGGCTGGCGTTGCGGCGGCGTTGGCTTGCGCGAGCGTCGTGTCGGCACAGAATGCGCAGAAGGCCGTCGATCCGCTGGAGAAGCTTGAGTCGATCGAGCGCCAGATGGAGCAAGATCGCCAGCAATCGAATGCCCTTTCGAAATCGGCGGCGCAGTTGGCACAGGACCAGGTGCGCTTGCGCGAGCGTCTGATTTCGGCTGCGGCACTCGCGCAGGGGCGCGAGCGCGAACTGAATCAAGTGGAACAACGGCTCGCCGTGTTCGAAACGAACGAGGCGGCCGCGATGCGGGCGTTGGCCGGAGAACGCGGCAAGCTTGCCTCGCTGCTTGCGGTGTTGCAGCGCATGGGACGCGAGCCGCCACCGGCCTTAATTGTGCGGCCGGACGATGCCACTGCGGCGGCGCGCTCGGCGATGCTGCTGTCGGCCGTGCTGCCCGCCGTGCGCAAAGAGTCCGGGAGATTGGGCAACAACTTGGCTCAGCTGCGAAATCTACGGCAAAAGGCGGCCGATGAGCGCTTGAGGGTTGCGGCGGCAGCCGGCGCCTTGGAGAAGGATCGCAATGCGCTGTCGGAGTTGCTGACACAAAGGCGCGCCTTGGCGTCGCAGACCGGTCAGAACTTGAAGGTGACGCAGGAGCGAATCCGAAGCCTGGCCGACCAGGCCGGCGACCTGCGCGCACTGATTGCAAGTCTGAGCGACGATGCAAAGGGCACGGGCATTCGGGGAACGGCGACGGTCGTGACGAACCAGATTGCCTCTGCAGGTGCGGCGCGCGCCGTGCCGTTGGACGGGTTGCGCGGATTGTTGACCTTACCGGCTAACGGTGAACTCATTTCGGTCTATGGGTCGGCTGATGACGCGGGCGGCCATTCACCCGGGATTTACCTACAAACCCGGCCGGGATCGCAGGTCACTTCTCCGTGTGACGGCAAAATAATGTTCGCCGGGCCGTTCCGAGGCTACGGTCAAATGTTGATCATCGCGGCAAACGGTGGCTATCATGTTCTGTTAGCGGGTTTAGCGAATATTGACGGTGTTGTCGGTCAAGTCGTCCTCGCAGGTGAGCCGGTAGGTAAGATGGGTGCCGGACGCGTGCTTAGCCGCCAAGACATACAGCAAGGAAGTGCGCCCAAGGGAAATGGGGGCGAAAGACTCTACATCGAGTTTCGCCGCAACGGCGTGCCGGTCGACCCGGCACCTTGGTTTGCGGCACTCCGGGAAAAGGTGAGCGGTTAGTCCATGAACAGAAATCTCCTTGCAGTAGTTTCAGCCGTCGGCGGCGCGTGCGCGATGCTTGTCGTGACGCACGCGATGGCCGGCACCGATACGTACCGGCAGCTCAATCTGTTCGGCGACGTTTTCGAACGCGTGAAGAACGACTACGTACGCGAAGTGAAAGACGGCGAGTTGGTCGAAAGTGCGATCAACGGCATGTTGAACGCTCTCGACCCGCATTCGAGTTATCTCAACGCGAAGAATTTCTCCGACATGCAGGTGTCGACCCGCGGCGAATATGGCGGACTTGGCCTTGAAGTCACGATGGAGGACGGCCTCGTCAAAGTGATAGCGCCGATGGACGGGACGCCTGCGGCAAAAGCCGGCATCAAATCGGGCGATTTGATCGCAACGATCGATGGCACGGCCATCCAGGGGCTGACCCTTTCGGAAGCGGTCGACAAGATGCGCGGGCCGGTGAACTCGACGCTCAAGATCACGATTTTGCGCAAAGGCGAAAAGAAACCGCTCGACGTGACGCTGACGCGGGCGATCATTCGCGTGGAAAGCGTGCGCTACAGGACGGAAAACGACGTCGCCTATATCCGTATTTCGACGTTCAACGAACAGACCGAAGACGGGCTTGAGAAAGCCGTCGATCAGGCGAAGGCCAAAATCGGCAGCCGTCTGCGCGGGATCGTTCTCGACCTGCGCAATAATCCGGGCGGGTTGTTGGATCAGGCCATCGCCGTTTCGGACGCATTCCTAGACCAGGGCGAGATCGTCTCCACGCGCGGAAGGCGCGCGGGCGACTCGCAGCGCTACAACTCGCGCTCGGGGCAGTTGATGGCGAATGTGCCGCTCGTGGTTCTGATCGACCAAGGTTCGGCTTCGGCTTCGGAAATCGTCGCGGGCGCGTTGCAGGATCATAAGCGGGCGCGCGTTATCGGCACGCGGTCGTTCGGCAAGGGTTCGGTGCAAACCGTCATTCCGCTGTCGGGCGGCGTGGACGGCGCGCTGCGTCTGACGACGGCGAAATACTACACGCCGTCGGGGCGTTCGATCCAGGCGACGGGTATCGACCCTGACATTTTGGTCGAGCAAACCGCCGAAGCCAACAGCGAAGGCGAAGTGAACGACCGCTTGTCGGAGGCCAATCTGCCGAAGCATCTTGACGCGCAAGAGGGCGGCAAGAAGCCTCACGTCGGACCGGTTGTGAGGCCGAAGGCGGGCGAGAAGTTCGACGACTTCCAGCTGACCTATGCGCTGCGCGTGTTGCGGGGGCAGGAGATCGTGTCGAATGCCGTGCCTGCGAAGACGGCGCCGAACTGACCTTTAGCGCACAGATGAGCTTGGCTGCCCGAGACAAGGCGGCACTTGAAAGTTAAGGGGCGGACGGGGCACAACTGGGATGCCCCTGCCGCTACGACGTCGAGCCCCGCCCTTCCATGTCCATGCTAGGATTCCCTGCCGGCGATTCCAAAGGCGGCGGCGTTTTGGGCACCAAGCTCTCGGTCAGCGCGTTGGCGACGATTGCGGCGGTGGTCGTTTTTCTCATCATCATCATGGTGTCGCTGTTCGGCAGTGCCGAGGACGGCGAACCCAAAACCGTGATGCGGATCGAGCATGGCGAAGCGACGGGCGCATCACCGGCTGCGGTCGCGCCGATTCCTGCGGGCGAGATGCTGACGGCCGAAAACGGTGCCGTGATCAGCGATCCGGCTTTAATCGAGGCCTCGAGCGACGGCCCCCTGCCCATCATTGGTGCCGATGGGCGCAAACCAATGGATGTTTATGCGCGCGTGTTCGATCGAAACGATCCGCGCCCGAAGATCGCCATCGTCGTCGGCGGCTTGGGTCTTGGCGAAGCGGTGACGCAGGCCGCGATCGACCGATTGCCGCCCGGCGTGACACTGGCGTTTACGCCTTACGGTTCGTCGCTGCAGGGGTTGGTTTCGACGGCGCGCGCGAAGGGGCACGAAGTGCTGATCGAGTTGCCGATGGAGCCTTACGATTATCCCAATAACGATCCCGGCCAAAACACGCTGCTGACGGGCTCGCTTGCGGCCGAAAACCCGGCGCGGCTCCATTGGTTGATGTCGCGCGTAACGGGGTATGCCGGGTTCGTCAATTCGCAGGGCGCGAAATATCTGTCGAGCACGGCGGATATGAAATGGACTTTGGGCGAGGCGAAGAAGCGCGGGTTGTACTTCGTCGACAACGGACAGGCCGAGCAATCGGTCGCGCGCGAGACGGCGGCTGCGGAAGGGGCGGGTTTCGTTCGGGGCGATGTTCAGATCGACCACAACCCGACGCGCGACGCGATCGAGCGCGAATGCGCGGCGCTTGAAGCGCTGGCCAAGCAGCGCGGAATCGCGGTCGGGATGGCGGCGGCGTTTCCGGTGACGATCGACCGGGTGTCGGCGTGGGCGCTGAGCTTGGAGCAGAAGGGGATCGCCCTGGCACCGGTTTCGGCCCTGATCGATGTGCGCCCGGTGGTGGCGCCGGCTCCCGCGGTGAGCATTTTGCCGACGGCGCCGGAGCCTGCATTTGGGCCGGAACATCCGTGAGCCGGAGACCTGTCGATCCCGAGAGTTTGCCCTATCGCCGCTGCGTGGGGGTGATGGTGTTCAACGCCAAGGGGCTCGTGTTTGTCGGGCGGCGGATTTTTGTCGAGGCGGGCGAGTCGTGGCAGATGCCGCAGGGCGGGGTCGATGCGGGCGAGGATTTGCGCGCGGCGGCTTTGCGGGAGCTGCACGAGGAGACCGGGATCCGCTCGGTCGAGGTGCTGGCGGAGGCGCCGGGGTGGTTCAATTACGATTTGCCGCGCGAGGTGGTCGGGATTGCCTTGAAAGGGAAATTTCGGGGGCAGACGCAGAAGTGGTTTGCTTTGCGGTTTTTGGGGGTTGAGGGGGAAATCGACCTTCGGGCCCACGGGCACCCGGAATTCGACGCTTGGAAATGGGTCCCGATCGACGAGGTTGCCGGGCTGATCGTGCCGTTTAAACGGGACGTTTACGTGAAAGTCGTTGATTCCTTTCGTTCTTGGGCCAAGCCCTTGTAAGGTCGGTCCATGGCTAGTCCCGTCGTTATGATTCATGGAGCGTTTTGCGCCGGTTGGGCGTTCGACGAGTACCGGTCCCTTTTCGAGGCGCACGGTGTGCGCGTTTTGGCGCCGACGCTGAGGCACCACGACACGGCGCCCGGTGCGCGGGCGTCGCGGGAGCTGGGCGTGACGAGCGTGCTCGACTATGCCGCCGACATCGAGGCGATCGTGCGGGAGCTGAAAGAGCCGCCGGTCCTGATCGGGCATTCGATGGGCGGGCTGATCGCGCAGATCGTGGCGACGCGGCTGCCGGTCAAGGCGCTGGCGCTGCTCGCACCCTCGGCGCCGTGGGGGATTTTGCCGACGAGCCCGTGGGAAGTGGCCTCGGCGCAGGGGCTTTATTTCGCCGGCCAGTTTTGGAACAAGCCGCTGCGCCCCGAGGCGTGGATCGCGGAGAGCCACGCGCTCGACCAGTTGCCGGCGGCGCAGCGGGAGGCCGTGTTCGCGCGCTTTGTGCCGGAGTCGGGGCTTGCCACGTTCGAGATCATGCAGTGGGCGCTCGACGTCAGGCGGGCGAGTTATGTGGATGCGTCGCAGATCACCTGCCCCGTTTTGTGCGTGGCGGGCGAGTTCGACCGGGTGAACCCGCCCAAGACGGTCGCCGCCATCGCCAAGCGCCATCGCGAGCGCGGGCACTACCACCAGGTCGACGGCGCCAGCCATTGGCTGATCGGCGAGCCGGGCTGGGAGAAGACGGCGCGCTATGTTCACGCCTGGCTGAACGACGTGACGGTTGCGGCCTGAGACGCTAAATTCG
>JAIOQG010000390.1 GCA_021413465.1 Alphaproteobacteria bacterium
GCGATGCGCAGATCTTCCGCCGCGAGATCGAGCGCTTGAACGGCGAGCGCGCCCGGTGCACGCAGCAGAGCGGAATGCACGTCCTGCAACGCTTCGCGGTGACGGGCGCGCGTCATCGGCATCGACTCCGATCCGCCGGCGCGCTGCACTACTTCCGCTTCGAGCCAGGCGAGGAGCTCATCGATACCTTCGCCGGTCAACGCCGAGAGGCGCATTGTACGGAGCGGCGTTCCATCGCGCGACGAGATCGGGGACATAGTGCCTTGGCCCAACAGATCGCTCTTGTTGATGAGCACGGCATCGCCTGGCGAGAGCTCGCTTGTTACACGTGAATCCGTTTCACGTGGAATCCAGCCGTCGATCACAGCAAGACGAAGATCCGCATGCTGAGCTTTTGCCTTGGCGCGTTTGATGCCTTCGTTTTCTATCGTGTCACCGGTATCGCGAAGGCCCGCGGTATCGATCAGCGTCACGGCATAGCCGGCGAGATCGAGATCGACTTCGATGGGATCGCGTGTGGTACCCGGGATCGCCGACACGATCGCCGCCTCGCGGCGCACGAGGGCGTTCAACAGGGAAGACTTGCCGACGTTGGGGGCGCCCAGGATGACGACGGTGAAGCCGTGGCGCACGATCTCGCCGCGGCGATGGTCGGCGAGATGGGCTGCGATCTCCATCGAGAGGCGCGCCACCGACGCAGCGACACCGCCGAGCAGATCGTCCGGGAGTTCTTCGTCGGCAAAATCGATCGAGGCTTCGAGCAGGGCCAGTGCGTGGACGAGCTCGGCGCGCCAGCGTTCGTAGAGCTGTTTCAGCGCGCCCTGGGTTTGCCGGAGCGCTAGGCGGCGCTGTTGTTCGGTCTCGGCGGCGATGAGGTCGGCGAGACCTTCGGCCTCAGTCAAATCGAGTTTGCCGTTGGCGAAAGCGCGGCGCGTGAACTCTCCCGGGTCGGCGGGGCGCACGCCGTCGATCTCGCCCAAGCGGCGGGTCATGGCCGCGATGATCGCAGGGCCGCCGTGGAGGTGGAACTCGGCCACGTCTTCGCCGGTGAAGGAGTGGGGGCCGGGGAACCAGAGCAAAAGGCCGCGATCGAGCTCAGCCCCATCGGCGAAGCGCATGGCGCGCAGCACCGCCTGGCGGGGTGCAGGCAGACGGGCCGATGTCAGGGCTGCTATCACGCGGTCGGTCTGGGGACCGGAGACGCGGAACACGCACACCCCTGCCCGGCCGCGCGCCGACGACAGGGCAAAGATCGTCTGGCGTCGCGACATTGCGAAGTCTTAGCCGCGGGACTTCGGTCTTGCAGGCGGTTCGTCGTCTTTGTCGGCGGCACCCTTCTGGCTGCCGGTCGCGGCGCGCATCAGGTTCTGGAAGGTCTCCATCCCTTGGGCGCCCCAGGGGACCCAGTTCTTCAAGAGTTGCTGGGGGTCGGTCATGGCCAGGGCCTGCATGGCGCGGCGCTGGATCTCGGCCATGACTTCGGTTTGGAGAGGTTCCACGTCAGGCAGGCCCATAAAGGTCCTGGCTTCGGCGGGTGTACAATCGACTTCAATTGTGATTTTCATCGCTGGAACGTCCGGCCTTCCGCTTAATGTTGGCACTCGCTATACGCGCGCTCGACCTTAGCGCGGGCTGCGGCCGGACGCAGCATTTGCTTTTCCCACCTCACGCCCGCGCTCAAGGAGCGTCTTGTCCCATGAATCTGCTCGGAGAATCCACGAGCCCGTATTTGCTGCAACACAAGAACAACCCCGTGCACTGGCGCCCGTGGGGACCGGAGGCTCTGGCGGAGGCGGCGCAAAGCAATAAGCCGATCCTGCTGTCGGTCGGCTATGCCGCGTGCCACTGGTGCCACGTGATGGCCCACGAGAGCTTCGAGGACCCCACGACGGCGGCGCTCATGAATGCGCTGTTCGTCAATATCAAGGTCGATCGCGAAGAGCGTCCCGACATCGATGCGATCTATCAGACGGCGATCGGCATGATGGGCGAGCAAGGGGGCTGGCCTCTGACCGTGTTCCTGACCCCCAAGGGGGAGCCGTTCTGGGGCGGCACGTATTTCCCGCCGGAGGCCAAGTTCGGGCGCCCTGCGTTCCAGGAGGTGCTGCGCGAGGTGTCGCGGCTCTATCAGGAGAACGGCGAGCAGGTCGTCAAGAACACGCAGACCCTGAGCACCGGGCTGCAGCAATTGTTCGAGTCCAACCGGCCGGGCCAACAGCTCGACCCGGCGACGCTCGACGCCGCGATGAAGCGTGTGTGTCAGCAGATCGATGTGTTCCACGGCGGCATGTTGGGGGCGCCGAAGTTTCCCAATGCGCCGGTGATCGAACTGATGTGGCGCGCCTATCAGAATACGATGCTGCCGCAGTTCCTGCATGCGGTCGACATGACGCTGACCAATATGTGCCAGGGCGGCATCTACGATCACTTGGGCGGCGGCTTCGCACGCTACTCGGTCGACGACCGCTGGCTGGTACCGCATTTCGAAAAGATGATCTACGACAATGCGCAGCTGATCGACGTGCTGACGACCGTCTGGCTGCAGACGCGCAATCAGACCTACAAGTCGCGGATCGAAGAGACCGTCGGTTGGGCGCTGCGCGAGATGCTGGTCGAGGGCGGTGCGTTCGCGTCGTCGATCGACGCCGACTCCGAGGGCGAGGAAGGCACCTTCTACGTTTGGACGGAGGCCGAGATCGATCAGGTGTTGGGTAAGGACGCGGCACTGTTCAAGCAGGTCTACGACGTGCGGCCGCAAGGCAATTGGGAGGGCGGGAAAAACATCCTCCATCGCTTGCGCACCCCGGTGCCGCTGCCGGCGGTGCAAGAAGGCAAGTTGAATGCCTTGCGCGAGAAGTTGTTTATCCATCGCGAGAAGCGGGTGAAGCCCGGACGCGACGACAAGGTGCTCGCCGATTGGAACGGGCTGATGATCTATGGCCTCGTCCAAGCGGCCGATGCGCTCAACCGCATCGACTGGCAGGCGGCGGCTGTGAAAGCGTTTTGGTTCGTCGCCGATACGATGGGCAAAGAAGTGCCGGGCAAAGGATTCGAACTCGCGCATAGTTGGCGTGCGGGTAAGACCGGAACGCACGGCCTGGCCGAAGACTATGCGAACATGTCGCGCGCGGCGATCGCGCTCTACGAGTTGACGGGGCATCAGCCCTATCTCGACAAAGCCATCCAATGGGTCAACACGCTCAACAATAATTTCTGGCGCACTGACATCGGCGGCTATGCCTCGACGCCCGCCGACGGCGATGCGTTGATCGTGCGTGTGCGCACGGTCATGGACGGTGCAACGCCGGCGTCGAACGGTACGATGATGAATGTGCTGACACGGCTTGAAGTGCTGACGGGCGAGCCTATCCATTCCGAACGCTTCAGCGTTTTGACACAGGCCTTCGCGGAAGATGCGCGGCGGCAGTTGGTTTCGTCGGCCACGTACCTCAACGGGTTCGATCTCATCCTGCGGGCGATTCAAATCGTCATTGTGGGTCAGCGAAACGATGCCGGCGTCGCCGCGTTCCGGGACGTGTTCCGGCGTATGAGCCTGCCCAACAAAGTGGTGTCGATCATCGCGCCGGGCGAAGCCCTGCACGCGACGCACCCGGCCAACGGCAAGGGTCAGATCAACAACAAAGTCACGGTCTATCTTTGCGCCGGTCAGGTTTGTTCCGCACCGATCACCGATCCCAATCAACTCGAGCTGCAGTTGAAGACGCGCGTGGTCGGGCCTGAAGGGTCGCCGACCGTGCGCGCGTAAGTTCGCATCCGGACCGAGGGCGCAGCGACTAATATTGGACGCTGCGTCTCCTATTTCTTTTCCCGGGCGCGGTCGCCGCAAGAAATCGCATTTTCAAATTTTGGCAAACTCATTTGATCTGAGGTGAGAGATGACGCGAGCGATCCGGTTCGAGCAGACAGGCGGCGCGGATGTTTTGTCGTTCCAGGATGTCGAGCTGCGTTCGCCGGCCGACGGGGAAGTGCGCGTCCGTCATAGCGCCATCGGCGTCAATTTCATCGATGTTTATCATCGCAGCGGACTCTACAAAATTCCCCTGCCCTCCGGGCTTGGACTTGAGGCTGCCGGCGTTGTCGAAAGGGTCGGTCCCAACGTCACGCGGTTTCGCGAAGGCGATCGTATCGCTTACGCCTCGGGGCCGATCGGCGCCTATAGCGAGGCCGCGAATGTGGTCGCCAACCGGGCCGTAAAAATTCCCGGTGGCGTGAGCGACGAGATCGCCGCGGCGATCTTGCTCAAAGGTCTGACCGCGCATTATTTGCTGCGGCGCACTTATCGGGTGAAAGCGGGCGAGACGATTTTGTTTCATGCGGCGGCCGGTGGGGTCGGCATGATCGCCGTGCAGTGGGCCAAGTCGCTCGGCGCGACCGTGATCGGGACGGTGGGCAACGACAAAAAAGTTGCGTTGGCGCAGAGCCTCGGCTGTCAGCATGTGATCGTGTCGTCGCGCGAAAACATTGCGAGCCGCGTGCGCGAGATCACCGGCGGCAAGGGTGTGCCGGTCGTCTATGACTCGGTTGGGCGGGATACGTTTATGGCCTCGCTCGACTCGCTGGCGCCGCTCGGCATGTTCGTGAGCTTCGGCAATGCCAGCGGTCCGGTGCCGCCGTTCGAGGCGTCGATCCTGGCGCAGAAGGGGTCGCTGTTTTTTACGCGGCCGACCTTGGCGAATTACGTGACGACGCCGGAAGAGTTGGACGTCGCAGCCGGCGAGTTGTTCGATCTCGTCGCGCGCGGTGTCGTGAAGAAGAACGAACCGAAATCGTTCCCGTTGTCGCAAGCGGCGGAGGCGCATCGCGCGCTGGAGAGCCGGCAGACGACAGGGTCACTGGTTTTGATTCCGGGTTAAATCAGCCGATCAGGAGATCGACCAAAAGACGCGCGGCGAGCGCCGCGCCGGCTGCACCTGTGGCCAAAGCGGCGCGCTCGTTGGCTATCTGCGAGCGGTTGATGTTCACGATGATCCGGTTCAAATCCGCCGCGTCCAGCGTCTCGCCGCGCGATATGCGACGATGCCGCGACTGGCTCGCGTTAAACCAAAGATAGGCGGCCAAGAACGTCAGCGCGACTGTCGCCAAATCGAAGACAAAAAGGGCGACGCGCATTGCGACCTACTCAGCGGCCACCTGCTTGTCCTTGCGCAGATAGAGCGAGTTCTTCGGGCGTGCGAACACCCGTGCGATCATGGGCTCGAAGGCCGAAAGCGGCATCGATTTGAACGACGGATCGAACGAGTTCTGATCGTAGAGATGACAGAACTGGGCTGTCGCTTCGAAGTGCGGGTGACCGCGATGTTGGTCGCGCAGGTTGCGGTCCAGACCGATGTGGTGGAAGAAATAATAGCCCTGGAAGATCGCGTGCTTTTCTACGATCCAGTGGTTCTTTTCCGAGACGAAGGGCTTCAATATCGCCGCGCCGATGTCGGCATGGTTGGCCGGGCCGAGTGTGTCTCCGATGTCGTGCAGCAGGGCACAGACGACGTATTCCTCGTCTTGGCCGGCTTGGTGGGCACGGGTGGCGGTCTGCAGCGAGTGTTCCAAGCGGTCGACGGGATAGCCGCCGTAATCGCCGTTCAGCAGATTGAGATGGGCAATGACGCGGTTCGACAAGTCGCGTTGAAAAGGTGCCGCGTGTTTGACGATAATTTGCCAGTCCTCGGCCGTGCTGTCGGCCATGGTTTTGTAGGTCGCGCGGTCGTTCATGTCGTCGTTCATGTCGTCGCTCATGGTCATGCACTCCAATGACTTGGTGGACGCAACGTGGCGCGAAGTTGGGGTGGCGTCAAATGCGGGGTTTGACCTCAGCGCGAAACGGGCAAAGAGTTGGTGAAACAATCGGGAGACGGACATGGGTAAGAAACTGCAAGGGCGGGTGGCGCTGGTGACGGGTGGCGCGCGGGGCATCGGGGCGGCCTCGGCGGCAGCGCTGGCGGCCGAAGGGGCGGCGGTTTTGATCACCGACGTGCTCGACGAAGACGGCGAACGGACGGCGGCTGAGATTTCGTCCAAAGGCGGGCGTATCGGCTATCGCCATCACGACGTCCGCGACGAGGCGGCGTGGCTTGCTGCCGTCGGCGAGGCGGAAAAGCGCTTCGGCGGGCTCGATATTCTTTTGAACAATGCCGGCATTTTCGCGTTGAAGCCGATGAGCGAGACCACGATCGAAGAGTTCCGCCATATGCAGGCGATCAATGTCGAGGGTGTGTTTCTAGGCATGAAGTGCGCGATCCCGGCGATCGGCAAACGGGCTCAGCAATGGCCGGGCGGCGGCTCGATCATCAACCTGTCGTCTGTTGCCGGCCTCACGGGGGCGTCGTTCGCCGTGCCTTACAATGCGTCCAAAGGGGCGGTGCGGTTGATGACGAAAGGGGCCGCGCTTGAGTGCGCGCAGCTGGGTTACAAGATCCGCGTGAACTCGATCCATCCCGGCATCATCGACACGATGATGGGTCAAAAAGTGATGGATGATTTGGCCAGCACGGGTGCTGCCGGAGCGAACGAGGTGCGCGCGAATATGATCGCGCTGCATCCGCTGGGTCGTCTAGGCGTGGCCGGCGACATTGCAAACGCGGTGGTGTTCTTGGCCTCGGACGATGCCGCCTTCATGACCGGTTCGGAGGTCGTGGTCGATGGCGGGATGACGGCGCGGTAGCTATCGCTGAAGATGCAGGCGCCAGATGGCGCCGTCGGAATCATCGGTCAAAAGATAGATCGAACCGTCGGGCGCTTGCTCGACGTCGCGAATGCGTGCGTCGAGGGCGATGCGTTCTTCGTCGACGACTTTGGCGCCGGCGAGCTTCAAACGAACGAGCGCTTGGGAACCCAGGCCCGCGATCAGGATGTTGCCCTTCCACTGGGGAAACATGGCGCCCGTGTAGAAGATCATACCCGAGGGTGAGATCGATGGATTCCAATACTTCACGGCATCGGTCAGGTCGGGGCGCGTGGGCGGATCGGGAATATCCCGGCCGTCGTAGTGGTTGCCCCAACTGACCAGAGGCCAACCGTAATTCTTGCCGGGCTCAGGACGATTGAGTTCGTCGCCTCCCGCCGGCCCGAACTCGAGTGTCCACAGCGCGCCGGTTGCGGGTTCGATCGCGGCGCCTTGGACGTTGCGGTGGCCATAGGACCAAATCTCGGGCTTTGCGTCGGCACGCCCGACGAATGGGTTGTCGGACGGGATCGAGCCGTCGCGGTTCAAGCGAAGAACCTTGCCGAGATGACTTGCGAGGTCCTGCGCGGGTTCGAATTTTTGACGCTCGCCGGTCGTCAGAAACAGGTGGCCGTCGCGTGAAAACACAATGCGGCCGCCGAAATGGCCGTTGCCGGATACTTTCGGTGTCTGGCGGAAAATTATCTTGGTGTCTTGAAGCTTGCCTTCGTCCAGCGTCGCGCGCGCCAATGCGGTTGACGTTCCGCCGTCGCCTGCCTCGGCAAACGACAAGTAGAGCGTTCGGTTCGTGGCGAAGTCCGGATCGAGCGCGACGTCTAGCAGACCGCCCTGCCCGGCGGCTCGCACGTTCGGCACGCCCGAAAGGCCATCCGACAGTTTGCCGTTTACGTCCAGTATGCGAAGCCGCCCGGCGCGCTCGGTGACCAGCAAACGACCGTCAGGAAGAAATGCGAGACCCCAAGGATGATCGAGGCCGCCCACCACTTCATCGATGACGACTTTGCCGGCGCTCGTTTGAACGGTGGTGCCTTCGGTACCTGCGCGCGCACAGGCCGCCGCTCCGTTAAGAGCAAGGATGCTCGCTACAAGTACACATCGAAATTTGTGCATGTGTGAGCTCCCGCCGATGTTCGTGTCAGCTGCGCTTCTGAAAACCTTTGCAACGGACGAAGCTGCGCTTCCATTCGGGGATGGCGACCGTGCCGTCGGCCTTTGCTTCGATGTGAATCGTTTCAGGCACGGCGTCCTTGTTGTCGTAGTCGCGCAGACGCAGCACGTATTTCTTGCCGTCCTGACGCGCGCTTTCGATGTGCCAATTCGCGACGCTGTCGAGCGGCGGCACTTTTACCGCAACCTTCGACGCCAATTTGTCAGAGAGCGAAAAGCTGTTCCAGCGGCTGACGCGAAACTCGGACGGACCGACCAGGACGAAGAACACATATTGAGTGTCCTCGACCGCACAGCGGTCGCCGGTTTTTGCCGCCAGGCGATCGTCCATGAAATAGGCTTCGTCGCCGGGCAAGTCGGCTGCGAGAAATTTCAGGCCGTGATCGTCGAGTGCGATGGCGCTGCGGTCCGCCGGTTTCTGACAGCGTTTGAAGTACATCGAGTCGACATCGCCGGCGAGCGACGCCGACGAGCG
>JAIOQG010000405.1 GCA_021413465.1 Alphaproteobacteria bacterium
CAAATGCAGTGAGCATTCTCAAATTCACTCGATAGATTCATTGCGTCGAGCGGGGCGCCAATAGAACCAAATTACGTGCGCTTTTCCGGTGCAGAGTTCCGACGCCTCACCGTTGTTTCTATTCGATTGGCGCCACCTGCCGTCACATCGGGAGGAGCAATTCGAGACGTCCAATTCGCGCCACTCGAAGGCTTACACACTTCCGATCATTTACCTCCGGGCATGCTTGCGGGCTAAAACATCGGTGACAATACCCTACCAGCTCGACTTAACCTGTATCAGGCTCGGAGCAACGCTTCAGCCAGGACTGCATCAAGAGCGATTGCATTAGTCGGGTGCGGCACCGTGTTGGTCGAACGCACGGAACGAATGCCGGCGCGGATGAATGCCTCACCCGCTTCCGGCGGGAACAATGCGTGAGTCACTATGGCATCGATACTCGCGGCACCTGCGGCCTTGAGTGCGCGCGCACACACGGACAATGTGCCCCCCGACGACACCAGGTCATCAACCAAAAAGACTGGTTTTCCAGTCACTCGCTCGGGTTCGGGGACAATAATATCGACCTGGTAATCGCTCCGGCGCGTCTTGGCGCAAACCACATGCGGTAGCGAAAGCCGCCCGGCCAATTCCCGCACCCAAGGTTCGGATTCGGCGTCGGGACCAACCACAACGCTTGAAGGGTCGAAACCGGTAGACCTCAAACTCTCCGCCATTGCTGGCATGGCGGACAGGTTTTCGGACTCAATGCCCGGAAACACAGTTCGAATGTCGTGCGTGCGATGCAGATGAGCATCGACCGTCACAATACGATCGAACGTCGAGGCCAACATGCGGCCAACAACCTTTTGGCTGATCGCCTCGCCCGGTCGAAATGCAACGTCCTGGCGCATGTAACAAAGATAGGGTGCGACCAAAATCAACCGCCGGGCGCCGCCACGGCGCAAGGCCTCGGCAGCAAAAAGGAGAGTGACGATCTTTTCATTCGGGTGGTCCAACGTTGCGTACACGATGGTCACATCAGCCGCCGGGGCAACGGTTACCCGGATCTCGCCGTCCGGAAATGCGTGCACACCAATTTCTTCAACCCGCACGCTCAATCGTCCGGCCAACTGCCGCGCGTGAGCGATACAGTGCGATAGGCTCTGAATCACGACGCCGCTCATTGCGCTTCCCGCGATACGGCCACGTCGCCGTCGATGGCGAAGCCGCTGTTTGCTTTGGCCGCTGCGGACACCAACTCGAATTCCGAGCTCTCACACGCATAAATGCGATACAAGGGCTCTCCGGCCTCGACCCGATCACCGATTTTCTTGAAGACGGTGATACCCGCGCCTTTGTCAACCGGAGCGCCAGCCATGCGAGCAAGCCGGTTCAGCCTCAAACAGTCGATGCCTTCGAGGGTGCCGTCTTTCTCGGCGACAACATCGGTGGTTAGACCACCCAATTCCGCCGAGAGGTTCGACGGACCTTGCGTGTCGATGATGCGCTGCATCTTGCTGAGCGCTGCTCCGTTTTCCAACAACTCGCGAGCGCGGGCATAGCCACCTCCACCTCGAATCTGTGGGTCGCATTCCAACAAGCGCGCGGCCAGCTGCAACGACTTCTCGCGCAAATCCTTTGGGGCGTCGGGCTCATTGTGCAGTACAGCCATTACGTCGCGCGCCTCCAAAACGGGACCAATACCGTTCCCGATCGGTTGACGCCCGTCAGTCACTACCACCTCGACCGTGATACCCAGTTGGTCACCGACGAATTCGAACAGCTTGCGCAGGCGCATCGCTTCCATATCGCTGCGCACTTTCGCGGCGGGACCGGCGGGAATGTCGACCAACAAGTGGTTCGACCCCGCGGCCATCTTCTTCGACATGATTGATGCGACCATCTGCTCCCGGGTGTCGATACCCAGGGGACGCTCCACTGAAATCAGAATGTCGTCGGCCGGCGAAAGATTCACCCGGCCGCCCCAGATAAGGCACCCGTTGCATGCGGTGACGATGTCTCTCATCTCCTCGATTCCGATGTCGACGCGCGCCAACACTTCCATCGTATCGGCCGTTCCCGCAGGCGAGGTGATCGCGCGCGACGACGTCTTGGGGATCATCAACCCATGTGCCGCCACAATCGGCACAACGATCATCGACGTGCGGTTTCCCGGAATGCCGCCGATACTGTGCTTATCGACGACGATCGGCCTGTCCCAAGTCAATCGCGTGCCCGCTTGCGCCATTGACCGCGTCAACGCTAACATTTCACCCGTGGACATGAAGCTGGCGGAACCCACCAGAAAGGCTGCGATCTCCATATCCGAATAGCGGAAATGGGCGATGTCATTGATGATTGCGGCAATTTCATCGTCGCGCAGAGTTCGGCCCACTATCTTTGCGCGTACAGCGTCCAAACTGTCCGGCGATTTCGCCTGCGTGACGGTGACCAAAGATCCGACAGGCGCGCCAAAGCGACGGAACGCCGGCTCGGCCAAACCCAAATCGTCGCTACCAACGACGGAATCATCGTCGGTGATCAGCAGCGTCGCAAGCATTGTCTTGGCGCCGCTACGCACCTCGATCCTGCTGAAGCCGCGAAATACTTCCGGCCGCAACGCGCGCGATCGCCGGGACATCACGGCAACGTTTTCTCGTCCTGTGTCCAAATGCACGCGGCGGATCGCCAATGGCGGTCGCGAATTATCAGCGGTTGTCATATGATGGTGTCTACGACGACACTCTAACCCGTGTCCAATGGACGTCGCGAACACGCACAATGACACTCCCCAACTGATACGCATCACGCTTTCGCGCACGGATTGCCGGAATTAGTCGCGCCTCCACGCAGCCCGAGCGATGATCTAGGTCAAGTTTCCGCACCGCGAATTGGTCTAAGATGTATTAAATTGATCGACAGAACAGACACGAGCGGCACCATTGGATCCGTGAAGATGCAGGAAACGTCCCGCAATCCCGGAGGTATGCACTATGACGCAGCGTTTGCGACGATCCACAAGTGCGGTCGCGGCTCTTTTGAGCCTTTCGTTCGCTCTAACTGCGCACGCCGACGGTGCAAAAGACTTCGTCGCGCGGCCGGCGCTCGGTGCTGCCAAGCTAGAACTTCCCTCAAAACTGAGCTGGCAAACCACGACCGACACCAAAGGCATGTTTCGCGTCTCGCTCAACGCAATCGTCGACGCCACTTACGTCTTG
>JAIOQG010000047.1 GCA_021413465.1 Alphaproteobacteria bacterium
TTTCTCAAAGAGATCGACGTCGCGCCCGATCAGGTATTGATCGAGGTTACGATTGCCGAGGTCTCGCTCAACGACACGCTGAAATACGGCGTCGAGTGGTTCTTCAAAAACAACGGCGAAAAATTCAACCTCAGTAAAACCGGCACCGTCAGTTCGGTCTTCCCGGGCTTTGCCTTCACCTATGTCGTGCCCGACGTCGACGTAGCGCTCAGTGCGCTCGGCAGCGTGACGAACCTGAAAATCATCTCCTCGCCGAAACTGTTGACGCTGAACAACAAGCCGGCCGTGCTTCAGGTCGGCGATCAAGTTCCCATCATCACGCAGACCGCGACACCCATCCAAGGCGCGTCAAATCTCACGGTCGTCAATTCCGTACAGCTGCGCGACACCGGGATCTTGTTGAAAGTGACGCCGCGGATCGGCAAAAGCGGCATGGTCTTTGTCGACGTGCGCCAAGAAGTCAGCAATGCGGTCGAAACCAAAACCTCCGGCATTGACTCGCCCACAATCCAACAACGCAAGCTGTCGAGCACCGTTGCCGTCCAGGACGGCGATTCCATTGCGCTCGGCGGTTTGATCAAAGACACCAACAGTTCCGGCGACAGCGGCGTGCCTTATCTCAAGGATGTGCCCGTTTTCGGCAAACTTTTCAGCTCCAGCAGCGTTATTGGCGACAGGACGGAGCTGCTAATTTTCCTGCGCCCGCGTATTATCCGCAACGCAGCCGCGGCCCGCGAAATGACGGATCAGCTGCGCAACGGCCTTCAGGGCCTTGAAGGAATGATGGGTGCAGTGGGTGATACGCGCGCGGCTGGCAGCTCTACACCGATGCGTTGACTCCGCCGTCGCGCGCAACGAACGCGGCGTAGCGCTGATCGCGGTTTTGGCGTTTCTCGCCGTCATGTCGTTGCTCGCCATCGGCATCGTCGGCGCGGCGCGTACGACGGCAAATAACGCGACACGCCATCTTATCCGCGCCCAGGCGCAGGCGGCCATCGAAAGCGGCATCGACTATGCGGCAAACGAGTTGCTGAACGCGCGCGGCTTCGCGCCGGCGATCATGTCGGCGCCGCAAACCGTCGAGGTAGGTGGCTTTCGCGTCGTGCTCGCCGCGCGCTCTGAACATGCCAAGATCGATTTGAATTTCGCCGATCAGAACCTGCTCGCGATTCTGTTTCGCGCCGGCGGCGCCGATCCCGATCGCGCACAAGCGCTCGCCTCGGCGGTTGAGGATTGGCGCGATGCCGACGATCTTCTGCACGTCAACGGCGCCGAGAAGCGCCAATACGAAGAGGCGGGTTTGACCTACGGCCCCGCCAACAAATTATTCGAAAGCGTGGACGAATTGCGCCTCGTGCTTGGCGTCGGGGACACGATGTTCAACTGCCTGCGCCCCGAAGTGACGATAATTTCACAGCGTCCGGGTGTCGACATCGATGCCGCATCGTCGTTGATCCGCCGCGCCGCCGGTATCGACACGCCGCCCGGCACCTCTGCATCGGGCGCGGCGAGCGTGATCAGCGAACAAGTCATCGCGCCGGGCGAAGTATTCGAAATTACCGCCCGGCTCGAAGA
>JAIOQG010000409.1 GCA_021413465.1 Alphaproteobacteria bacterium
GCCGTCGCAGCCAAGCTCCATCGCAATGGCGGCGTCTGACGCTGTGCCGACGCCTGCATCAACCAACACCGGCCCTTTTGATTGCTCGATGATGAGGCGAATGTTGATCGGGTTCTGGATACCGAGACCTGAGCCGATGGGGGCTGCGAGCGGCATGATTGCACAGCAGCCCATATCCTCAAGGCGTTTGGCCATGATCGGATCGTCTGAACAATAAACCATCACGTCGAAGCCTTCTTTGAGCAGGACTTCGGCGGCTTTCAGCGTTTCGACCATGTCTGGATAAAGCGTTTTCTGGTCGCCCAGCACTTCGAGCTTCACGAGTTTCCAACCGCCTGCTTCGCGCGCAAGACGGAGCGTGCGCAGCGCGTCGTCGGCTGTGTAGCAACCTGCCGTGTTGGGGAGATACATCACCTTTTTGGGGTCGATGTAATCAACGAGCATCGGCTCTTTCGGGTTCGTCACATTCACGCGGCGGACGGCGACGGTCACGATCTCGGCACCGGCGGCTTCCACCGCAGCGGCATTTTCGGCGAGGTCTTTATATTTGCCCGTGCCCACGATCAGACGCGAGCGATAGGCTTTGCCCGCGATCATAAACTGATCGTCTGCACCTGTTGCCGGAACCTCAATCTTCGCTGTCTCAACCACTTAGGTAACTCCTAGCCGCCGCCTACAAAGTGAACGATTTCCAGCCGGTCGCCCTCGCCCAGTTGCGTGTCGGCATAGACCGAACGCGGGACGATTTCGAGATTGCGCTCGATGGCCACCTTGCGCGGCTCCAGACCAAAATGCTCGATCAGGCCCAGCAGGCTGATCGGACCCGGAAGCGTGTGGCTCTCGCCGTTGACTGTGAGTTGCATGAAAACGCTCAAAAAACTGGGGCCAAAGGCCCGTCTGAGCGGGATAATGGGTGAGGAGAGCTTTTGATTCAAGCCTAAGACGGGAAGGCTGGCGCAGGGGCAGGCTTGCCCTGTGAAAAGGGGTAAAATGCAAGCGGGTTAAAGGCTTTCGCGGCCCTGTGGACTTGCGTATAACTGGACCGCTCCGAATCGGGGGTGTTCCATAAGTTCAGGACTTTGGCGGCGATATGGCCAGAAAAGCAGTCACGAAAGCGAAAGCCACGAAGACGGGTCCGGCGACCAAAGCCGCGAAACCCACAATCGTGAAGCCGATCTATGTCCTTAACGGGCCGAACCTCAATTTGCTGGGTTTGCGCGAGCCGGAAATTTACGGCAGCACGTCGCTCTCGGACATTGAGAAGCTGGTTGCGAACCATGCCAAGAAGCAAGGCGTCAACGTGCTGTGCTTGCAGAGCAATCACGAAGGCGATCTGGTGACGTGGATTCAGGAGGCCCGCACGATGGCCGCCGGTCTCATCATCAATGCGGCGGCTTATTCGCACACATCCATTGCCATCCATGATGCGTTGGCGATGCTCGATATTCCCGCCGTCGAAGTTCACATTTCCAATGTGCACAAGCGCGAGGAATTTCGTCACTACTCATATGTGTCGTCAGTCGTTTCAGGCGTGATCCTTGGCCTTGGTGTCAAAGGTTACACACTGGCGCTCGATGCGATACTCGCCGACTTATCCAAATAAAACAGGAATTGAGACATTGTCCTCAAAGCCCACCACACCAAATAAATCAGGTACTCCGGATAAATCCGCCACACCGGCGAAATCTGAAAGCCCAAAAGCAGGGAATGTAAAAAGCGAGATGAGCAAATCAGGCGTAGACCAGGACTTGATCCGGCAACTCGCGGCTCTCCTTAAAGAGACCGATCTGAGCGAAATCGAAGTTGAAACCGAGCAAGTGCGTTTGCGCGTTGCACGTCAGATCGGCGGCAGTTTCGTCTCCGTGGGCGCACCGAGCCATGCGGGTGCCGCAGCATCTGCTGCCGCTGCTGCACCGGTTGCTGCTGTCAGCGACGCGGCCCATCCCGGCGCACTGACATCGCCGATGGTCGGCACGACTTATCTTGCTGCTGAGCCGGGCGCGCCCGCTTTCGTCACAGTTGGTGCGAAGGTCAGCGTCGGCCAGACAGTGCTTATCATCGAAGCGATGAAGACGATGAACCATATTCCGGCGACGAAGGCCGGCACGGTGGTGAAGATCCTCGTTGAAGACGGCCAGCCGGTCGAATTCGGCGAGCCGCTCATCATCGTCGAATAAGGCCACAGGGCCATGTTCGAAAAAGTACTCATCGCAAACCGAGGCGAAATTGCGCTGCGCATTCATCGCGCCTGCCGCGAAATGGGCATCAAAACAGTCGCTGTGCATTCCACGGCTGACAGCAACGCGATGCATGTGCGCCTTGCCGACGAAAGCGTTTGCATCGGGCCTGCGCCCGCCAGCGAAAGCTATCTGAATATTCCCGCAATCATTTCGGCTTGCGAAATCACGGGCGCGGATGCTGTACATCCGGGCTACGGGTTCCTGTCGGAGAATGCGCGCTTTGCCGACATCCTCGCGGCGCACGGCATTACGTTTATCGGACCTTCGGGCGATCACATCCGTTTG
>JAIOQG010000410.1 GCA_021413465.1 Alphaproteobacteria bacterium
CTTCAGGCGGTTGCCAAGCAAGTTGGGGCGCGAACGGTGTTCTTTGCGGCGGCAGATCAGAATTATGTCGATCTCTATGCGCGCTGGTACATCAAATCGATTCTCAAATACTGCGACGTGAATTGCCTCATCATCGTGCACGTGATCGGCGGCGCGGACAATTTAGGCGCGGTGGCGAGGTCGCTCGGCATTCAGGACGAGCGGCTGATCTTCGCCGGTGACAGGTTTGCGGCCGGCGCGGTTACAACCAAATGCTATGACACGCCGCCCAAGGGTCTAATTGCGCTGCCCGTTGCTCACTTTCAGTCGGTTCGCTTTCTGCGGCTCGAATCGTTGCTGCAAACGTTGAACCTGCCCGTGTTCGTCTCCGACATCGATCTGCTTTTGCAACGCGGCGTCAGCGACTTGTTGCAGCGCTGCGCCGGCGACGATGTAGTATTCAATGAGAACACGCAGAACTCAAATGCCGGATCGCGATTGACCGCCAATCTTTTGCTCGTCAATCCGACGGCGAATGCAAGCGTGTTCTTGCGATACCTTAGGAGTTACTTGGAACGCGCGTTGAGCGGCAGCGAAGTCTCGAGATGGATCGATCAGTTTGGTCTGCTCATGGCGCGCCATCATGTCAAGCGGCATGCCGGCAGCGCGCGTCTCGGTTACTTCGACACCAATACCGACATCAACAACGTGATGTACAAGTCGTATCAGGATCATCCATTCCGGTTTTTGTCGCTGTATCACGGGTTCGACACGTCGACGCTTGAAGGCAATCCGCGGGTGCACGGGGACGTTTCGTCGGCGCAGAGCACGTCGTCGAGTATCGGATCGAAGGCCGCTTGATGCATCAGACACTGCCTTATCGCCTGACTTCTTCTTTAGTTTCGCCGCACATCCTAGGGGACTGCCCGTATGAACATCGCCCAGCATGCTCAGGTTAACGCGTCCCTGTATCAGTTCGGCCAGAGCTATCTGGAGAAGCGCGGCTGGTTCGAAAGTTTGGATGGTATCCCGCGCAACAAAGACGGCGTTGTGCCTTGGATAACCTATCCTGCCTTTCGGCAATTGCAGCGGATGATCAAGCCCAGTTGGAAGGTGTTCGAGTACGGTTGCGGCGGTTCTTCGCTTTGGTGGGCGGCGAATGCCGCGGAAGTTACCAGTGTCGAGCATGACGGGGCTTGGGCTGAACGTGTCGCCAAAACAGCACCGGCAAACTTGAAGATCATTACGCGCGAGAAAGATGAGATCTGCTCCGCCGAGCGCGCTGCGGCAGTTGCGACGTTCTTTGCGGAGCCGCCGGTGTTGCCCGTGTCCAAGAGCCCTGAGCACAACGTCATGCACGGGCTGTTGTGCGAGGAGTTTGTCACCTATGCCACCGAAATCACCGCGTTCGAGAAGGCGAGTTTCGACGTGGTTGTGGTCGACGGTATGGCGCGGACGCTAACGGCTTGGCTGGCCGCGCAGTATGTAAAGCCGAGCGGCATTATCGTTTTCGACAACACGGATCGCTGGCAATATAACGGTGCTTATCGGATGTTGAGCGAGGCTGGGTTCCGCCGTATCGACTATTATGGCCCGGGGCCGGTCAATCGGCTTGAGTGGTGCACGTCGCTTTTTGTGAAGGATCTCGCCGTTTTTCAAGACAGTATCGATAGCCCGCACGGCGATTGCGATTTGGGCTGGTGAGCCGCCCAACGGGGACTATTTCATCGCCTTTTGGGCGCCCCACTTGTTTACGGCCTCGGCCGCAGCCCTAACGGCTTCGGTCGGACCTTTGATGCGTCCCTGATGCAGCACGGCAAAGAAGCGCGGCTGTTTGCTGCCCTCGATCGGCGACGACCAGGCGTAAGCGCGCCTTGCACTGGGGTGGTTTTTTAGGTCGTAGACGTGGACGAAGCCGTCCCATGCGGCGCGGCTTTCCATAGGTTTGTGGACGCGCACCGATTGGACGAAGGTGCTCGTGCCGCCATGCTGAGTTTCGATGACCAGCTTCAGCTGGCCCGCGAGTACGTTTTCCATGCTGCACCTTGTTCTAAGGCTTGCTCTTCTTATGGGGCACACTAAACACGGGTCGGTCGTACAAACGCTTAAGTCGGCGTTGGTTGTTGCGAATACGGTTAAAGCGCCGGATACGAGTCTTAAGAAAGTATGACCGGCGCGATGCGTGGTCGACGCGAAGCGGGGACCTTGGCGTCCTGCCCGAATGCAGTGGCGCCATTATTCGCTTGTGGAGAATTTCAGACGAAGATTTTGTAAGCGACCGTCTCTCCGTCCGGCCGTTTCAAGGCGAATTCCGAGCCCTTTGCGTGTTCGTCGACAAGTGCTTCAAGCAGGCGAAGCGCGTTGCGAATTACCTCGGCGTAGGAGGCGGCCTCGGTGCTTTCCTTCAAGCGTTGAAGTCGCTCCATGGCTTGTGGCGGCAATTCGAGTTGGACGCGCGTGGTGGTGCGCTCGCCGCTTTCGGACGCCGTGCCGTGGTGGCGACCGAAGCCATGGCCGTGTCGAGGACGCATTACGCGGACTCCTGCGGCGGTGCCGGCGGGGTGGAGTGGGGCTTGCGTTCCGCTCTTGCGCGCATGGCGTCACGGTATGCTTCGCGGTAAGCGCGCCAGCGGCTGCGACGGTGTGCGGCGGCTGCAACGCCAAGGCCACCGATCAGTCCCAACGTCACGAGTGGATACATGATGGCCGCGGTCACCGATGCCGCGGCGACGGGGAGGACGATCAAAGCGCCGGCGGCGCGCATGCCGTGGCGATGCCGGTTGTGGCGCCAGTGTTGGCGGCAATTGTGCTGCTCGCCGGATTGTTTCGGGACGTCACCTAGCGGAAATTCTTCGCCGACGCCGACATTGAGTTTGCTCATGAGGCTCCCTCCTTGTTTTGGAGCAGATCACATGTAAGCGCGGGATCATCACCATTCAATCATATAATCATCAAAATATGCACATTTCCTTTAAGGTGCTGATTTTAGTGCGTTTTTCGGTAGCTGGTGACGGCCCAAGCGTAGGCTTTGAGGCGCCAAGCGCCATTTTGGCGCGAGAGCACGAAGGACCAACCGCCGGTTTCGACGAAGCTTTGTCCGTGCGAGCGCCCCGTCCACGTTGTTGGAAGCGAGAAGTAGGCGAGCATGTCGTTGCCGTGAAAATCCTGCGCCGGGCCGAAGCTAAACTGGAGATCGTGGAGCTCTGCGGCGTGGTCTCGGAAGAGCGCCGTCCACTGCGTGACGGCTTCAGTGCCTGTGAAGATATACGGCGCGAAGTTTTCGTGGATTGTCACGCCGACGTCCGCGAAGACGCCTTGAAGATGAGCGACGTCGCACGTTGCCATGAAGCGCGCGAGGCGTTCGACCGGGGCCAGCATCGCCTCATCGGGGGCCGACATCTTTAATTCCCTTTGAACTCAGGTTTGCGCTTGTCGAAGAAGGCGGTGACGGCTTCGCGGAAGTCTTCGGACTGGGTTGCGAGCATCCATTGGTCGGCGTCCATGTGCATAACGGCGCGGTCGAGCGCGCCCGAGACTTGATTGACGCTGCGCTTGATCATCTGAACGGCGATGGGCGGAAGGCTTGCGTATTCCTCGGCCCATTCCCGCGCGGTGTTGTCGAGATTTGCGAGGGGGACCACTTCGTCGAGAAAGCCCCAAAGGTGAAGCGTGGCGGCGTCAAACAGTTTGCCGGACATGATCATGCGCTTCGCACGCGACGGACCGACGAGGTGAACGCAGACTGGGACGGCGGTCCACATGAGGTTGATACCGATTTTGACCTCGCCATAGCCCATGCGTGCATTGTCAGCGCCGATGCGGAAATCGCAGGCCGAAGCGATGCAGGCGCCGGCGCCGGTCGCAATGCCTTGGACGGCGCAGATCGTGGGTTGATGGATTTCCTGCAGGCTGCGCATCAACTGGCCGCCGAGTTCAACGCCGCGACGGCGCATCAAGAGTGATTGTCGTTCGCTGCCCTGAAAGCGGGGCTGGCTCAAGTCGGCGCCGACCGAGAAGTCATTGCCGTCGCCGCGGACGATCACGGCGCGGGTTTGTTCGTCCTTGGCGAATTCGCGGCCGATGCGCTCAAGGTCTTCCATCATTTCATTCGTGATGGCGTTGCGCTTTTCGGCACGCTTGATGGTGACGGTGGCAATGTGCCCTTTGCGGGCAACTTCGATGAAAGATTTGGTCATGGACGGTTCATCCGTTAAGCGCCGCCGATTGCGGCGTCGGTTGTTTTCTCAGGCGGCGCCTAAGGAGCCGGTGATTGAGTACGTGTCTTGCAAGGCTTGGAAGACTGGAATCAAGCTCCAATAGCGAACCGCGCCGCCGCGAAGCATACGTTTTACGAAATCCTTCAAACCATACCTGTCGAGCGTTGCGCCCAATCCGCGCGAAAGGCCGTCGGTGACGTGCATTGCGGTGGCAAGGACGGCACCCGAAACGCTTTTTCTGATGAGGTAATAGTGCCGTTCGGGCTCGACCACGTTCGATGTTCTCTTCTTGTAGGTGCTGTCGCCATACAGGTAGTCGAGTACGGTCACGGGGTCTTTTTGGGTTTCGATATCTTGCAGAACCTTTAAGAAAATGAAGGAGCCCAGTTGCGCTTTAGACCATCGCGGATCGTAGCCGCCATCGGTCATGTAGAAGCAAGTCCCGTGGATATAGCCACAGTGAAATGCGGCGGGTTCGTCGCCGACGTACAAGATGTGTCCGAGAAATCTTCCACTCCGCGCGGCATGCGTTAGTGTTTGGCGTAAGCCGGTGTTCTGGGTTAAGCCCAAGCCCAGAAGTTTCGCCTGATAAGTTTTATCAGCGACCTTTCCCGCTTGCCGGAAGAACTCATCGATTTTGGCGAGTTGGGTGAAGCGGACAATTCGTAAACCGGCACCGACTTCAGGCTCGCTATTCTTCAAAGTGCGGCGGAGGTCTTTGCGTGTGACTTTGCTCAGTGAATTCAGATAATTCTCGAAGCTTCCATCCCAACGGATACGGCAGCGTAGATAGGTCGGGCCATGGGGGACGACGAAGAATCGGGATCTAAGAGCGCTATTCTTGTCGTGAAGCTCAACGTGGAAGGCGGACGAGTGCGGTATGCC
>JAIOQG010000392.1 GCA_021413465.1 Alphaproteobacteria bacterium
CCTCCGAAGCGGCTTGCGAACATTGCCAAAAAAAGGCGGCACACGACGTGGATGTGGAACAAGCCGTAACGCAACAAGTGACGCGTAAGTTTCGTCTATTTGTTCTCATGTACCTCGTCTATCCCGGCATCATCTTAGGCCTTCTCGGCCTGTTGGGCGCGACCGCCTACAGGCTTTGGATGGTCGATGGCGGTTACGCGCAGAACGATCACCCACCCAATCAACCATCGTGGTGCGTCACGGGCGGCCAGTCTTACGGCTATCCGTCGGTCGCATCGTACGGCAATGATCGCGGCGCTTATGAGCCCGCCACCGGCCCATCCGTTGGGGTGGCGCCACGCATCAACGTCCCGGCGATCGACCTCGCGCCGCAAAAATTCCCCGGCATCAGCAACGGCGCCAGCGCCGGCGCCATGGACGACAGCGACTACGACGCCATCGGCGATGTCATCAACAGCCGCATCAGCCGTTACGTCGAAGCCAGCATCGGCGCCGCCGACGGCTCCCACATCGCGCGCCGCGATCGCGACTCGCAACCTTTGACCAAGAGCGAGAAAAGCCGCGCCGGCAGCGTCTTCATGACCCTCAGCCGCGACGGCGGCTGGAAAGGCCGATACCGCTTGGGCTTGGCGCGGCTCGGCGATGAAGCCTATCCGATCGCTTTGAAGAAAAACCTCTACGTTCCCTTCTGCCCGCCGAACAACTTCTTGTCCGCCAGCGTCACCGGCAACACCGACGTCTTCACCGCCGCCTATGTCGACTTCGAAGTGGCGCGCCAATGCGACGCCTCCGCCGCGACCGACGCCGTGCGCTGGCTCGACGCCATCGCCGAGCACCAAGGCTGGGACGACGCCCAGCAGGAAAAACTGCTCGTCACCGCTGGTGGCGAATTCTCCGCCGGTGTCGCCCGCGCCGGCGGCATCGGCAAGTATTGCGAAGGCTATTTGGCAAAAGTCGCCGACACCACAAGTGGCAATGCCAACACCGATGTAGACGAAGACTCGGATCTTGATGACGAAGGCGACCGAGCAACGGAAAGCGCCGTGGGTCCCAACGGCGCCGCTTCCGAAAGCCGCGAACAGCGCCGCGCCAATCGCGCCCGCCGTTATCTCAATCTCGGCGACGCCTCGCTGGCCGAAGGCGACGTCGACGAAGCCCGCCGCACCTGGCTGCGCGCCATCAAGGTCGGCAAAAGCGTCGGCGCCCAAGCCTCGATCGTGGCGCAAAAGCGCATCCAAACGCACACGCTGACCTGTCACTTCACGAACGAAAGCCTGAAAGCCATCTCGCGCGATTACAAAGCGCGCAGCGGCGACCTCATCCACATGCGCGTCATTCAGCAAGCGTTGCACGCGCTCGGCCACTACGACGGCCCCATCAACGGCGATCTGTCGATCGTGACCCGCGCCGCCATCCGCAAGTTCCAGCGCGAAATGGCCTTCGACGAAACCGACACGCTGTCGCCGGTGCAAACCGTCTATCTGCTCTGCAACGCCGCCGAGACCGCCCGCGACCTTGCCTCGCAAAACGCGCTGGGCATTATGTACGCGACCGGCCTTGGCGTCGAACAGAACATCGATATCTCGCTTGAATGGCTGCGCGCCGCCTCGACGCGGGGCTACGCCGATGCGACGTTCAACCTCTCGATCCTTTACGGCAGCGGCATTATCTTAAACAGCTATCGCCTGTGCCAAATCCCGCGCAGCCTCGAGCAAGCCGATCAATATCTCTACGAAGCCGCCAATCAAAAACACCCCTTCGCGACCGCGCTCGTGCGCCGCTACGGGCCGCAAGCGCCGCATGGGCCGTTCACCCCGGCCGATCGCTGGCGCAACATCGAAAAAGAACAACTGATGCCGAGCCAAGGCGACCCGACGGATGTTTACGAACACCGTCTCGCCACGCTCGAACCGAAATGTTT
>JAIOQG010000393.1 GCA_021413465.1 Alphaproteobacteria bacterium
GAAACCCGCGATGATGACGCGCGGCGTGTCGTCGTCGGGCACGGAGACTGTTGTCGCCGGGTGCGGCTCGACCGTCTTGGCGAGACGGGCTTTGAGCGTGCCGCCCAGCACGTGGAGCAGCGGGGTCGAGGCCATCGTCAGAGCGACGATGATGAGCACGAAGGACGAGGTGGCGGGATCGATGAGCGACAGGCTCGATGCGAGCGCGATGATGACGAACGAGAATTCGCTGCCCGGCCCTAAGATCAAGGCGCTTTGGATACCGGCGCCGAGGCTGACGCCGAAGGCGCGGGCGAGCGGTGCCACGATCAGGGTTTTGAGCGCTATCAAGCCGAGGGCTGCGACGGCGACGGCCAGGGGATCGCCGACGATGCGCGCGAGGTCGACGTTCATGCCGATCGAAATCAGGAAGACACCGACAAGCAGCCCCTTGAAGGGTTCGATCATGACCTCGATTTGGCGCCGGTATTCGGTTTCGGCGAGCAGGAGGCCCGCGATCAGCGCGCCCATGGCCATCGATAGGCCGGCGGCGGCGGTCGCAAGGCTCGTGCCCATGATGATGAGAAGGCAGGCCGCCATAAAGAGTTCCGGACTTTCCGTGCGGGCGACGCTGCGAAACAACGGTCGCAGCGCGATACGTCCGATGGCGAGAATGAGGGCGACTGCGGCGGCGGCTTGAACGATGGCGGTGCCGAGTTGCGCGAAGAGCGAACCTTCGCCGCGGGCGCCCAAGACGCTGACGGCGAACAGAATTGGGACCACGGCGATATCTTGGAACAGCAGGATGGCAAAGCTGACGCGGCCGACGGGGGCCGTCATTTGTTTGTGTTCGGAGAGGATCTGCAGCACGACTGCGGTCGACGACATGGCGAGCGCCATGCCCAAAACGACGGCCGCGGTGGTGTCGCCGAGGACCACATAGGCGGCAAAGCCGATCGCCGAGGCGCAAGCCACGAGTTGCAAGGCGCCGAGTCCGAAAACCATGCGACGCATGACTCTTAGGCGTTCGAGCGAAAGTTCGAGACCGATCGTGAAGAGAAGCAGCACCACCCCGAACTCGGCGACGGCGGCGATGTCTTGTTTGTCGCCGATCGTGACATAAGCGAGCCACGGTGCCGCGTCCGCCAGCGCGCCCAGGCCGAACGGTCCCACGATCATCCCGATCAAGATGTAGCCCAAAACCGGGCTGACTTTGAGTGAGTGGAAAATCGGCACGACGACCGCCGCCGCGCCGAGAACGATCAGCGCGTCTTTGAATATCGCGGAATCGACCGGGACCACCATCGTTAGGCGTTCAGGTCTTCGCGCGTGACGCCCGGGAAGGTCGTGATGAAATCGGCGCCGTAGGCGAGGCTTGGGGTTTGGAAGCCGGCTTTGAAGTCTCCGGCGAGAACGCGCTTGGCGATGGCGAGGCCGGTCAGCGCCGTGAGCGAGTAACCCTCGGGCGTGCGCAGGCGGGTGCGCACCGTATCGCCCTTGGCGTTGCGGCCGACGCCGATCAAGACGGCGTTGCCGCTTTGGCGTTGCGCGTCCGTCGGGCCTTCGGGTTGGCGGTCGATTTGGCGCTTTAAGATCATCTGCGGCAGCGCGAGGCCGAGGAACCATTTCACGAAGGCCGGTAGTGTCAGCATGCCTTTCAATTCGGGCGTGACCTCGAAGTGAACTTCGATGTTGGGAATTTTCGTCGAGTGCCACGCCGTCGAAATGTCGCCCCAGCTGACGGCGATCGTCGGTTTGGGACCGGCGCCGAAGTCGCACAGGTCTTCGTGCAGCCCGTCCAGCGTTTCGATGTCGCCGTTGCGGCGCGTCACCGTTCCTTTGGCGACGCCTTCGACCATGGTTTTGGCCGTGCCGCGCGAAACGCCGGAAAGGCCGCCGATATACATGATGAGATTTTCGGCGTCGGGCAGGCGGCGCTTGATGTGAGCGGCCAGGCAATCCGACGGCACGACATCGAAGCCGACGCCGGGCAGCAACATGACGCCGGCTTTGCGCGCCTCGGCGTCGCGCGCGGCCAGCGATTCGAAGACGTCAACTTCGCCGGTGATGTCGAGGTAATGGGTTTTGGTGCGCAGGCAGGCGTCGGCCATCGGCTTGGAGGTGGCGGAGAAGGGGCCTGCAATGTGGAGCACCATTTCGACTTCGTTGAGGGCGGCGTCGAGCTTTTCGGTTTCGGCGAGGTCGAAGGCGCGCGATTCGAGGCCGAGTTCGTCGGCGAGGGGCTTTAGCTTTTCGGCGCTACGGCCGGCCAGAATGGGCGTTAGGCCTTGTGCTTTGGCGGCGCGCGCCGTCAGTTTGCCGGTGTAGCCGGTGGCGCCGTAAATGAGAAACTTGCCCGTCCGCGTCATAAGCGACTCCTGCTTTGAGGGCATGGTCGGTGTTGCAGCGACGTGACGTCAAGAGGCGCGGCTTGCTGTAGACTGCGGCAAAGGTTGCTTCGGGCAAAAGGGCACAAAGACATGTTGCGATGGGCGCTTTGCATTTCGGTGGCCGCGGCCGCTTGCGTTCAGGGCGCGGCGGCAGAGCCGGTGACGTCGTCCCGGGCGTGGACGAATTGCGAGGGTAAGGCCGGCGTGTGGACCGACCTTCGGGTTTCGGGTTGCACGGCGGTGCTGTCGTCGGGCGAGGCCAAGGGCGCCGATCTGGCGAAGGCGCATTATTATCGCGGCAATGCGCTGTTGGCGAAGCGCGAGTATTTGAAGGCGATCGACGATTATGACGCGGCGCTCGCCATCGCGCCGGACGACGCCAACGCGCTGCATGAGCGGTGTTGGTCGCGCGCGGTGTTGGCGATCCAGCTTGAAGACGCGCTGTCGGATTGCAATGAGGCGTTGCGCATTCGGCCCAATGACGGCGAGACGCTGGGCGGACGGGGCTTTGTATATTTGCGCTTGGGGTTTTATCGCACCGCCATTTTGGACTACGACGCGGCGCTCGATCGCAAGCCGGACACGGCCGAATTTCTTTATGCGCGCGGTACGGCGAAAATCAGAGCGGGCGAGGTTGAGGGCGGCAACGCGGATATGGCCGCGGCGCGCGCGCTCGAGCCGGACATCGCTCAGACCTTTGCAACGTACGACGAGGCGGGCGGCACGACGTTTTGGGGCGCGATCGCCGCTTATTGGGGTGCGGCGATGAAGTGGATCTACTAGCGCACGCGGCGACGAACCGCCCCGGCGCACAGCCGCCGGTGGTGTGCGGTTGTGATTTGACAGATTGGCGGTTTTTGTCAAATGTGCAGGCCGCATGGATCCTAAATCGCATATCTTGAACGCGGCGCAGGGCATCTTCGCGCGGCACGGCTTTCGCCAGACGTCGATGGCGATGGTGGCGGCGGAGGCGCAGCTGTCGCGTCAGGCGCTTTATCATCACTTCGCGTCGAAGGAGGCGTTGTTCGCGGCGCTGGTGAGCACGATGCACGAGGCGGCGCTGACGGCGGTGCAGGCGGCGAGCGCGAAGCCTTCGGCTGTCGCGTCCGACGCCGTGTTTGCTGTGATGATGGCCTATCATGAAAGTCTGGTGGCGCGGCTCAGCGGGTCGCCGTTCGTGGCGGAGTTGATCGAAGAGAGCGGGCGCCAGTGCGGGCCGGCGGTGGCGGCCTATGGGCGGCGCTTCGAGAAAGAGCTTGAGGCGTTGTGCGCGCGCTTGGTTCGCGACGGGCGCCTGAAATTGCGCGCGGGGTATAGCGTGCGCGATGTGGTCGAGATGGTCGTGGTCGCGGCGCGCGGCGTGAAGAGTGCGCATGCGGGCGAGAGCGAGGCGCGCTATGCGCGCGCGCTGTCGCGCATGGTCGGCGTGATTTGCGCAGGGGTGACGGCCGCTAAAGCCGCGCCTGCGAAGAGTGTTCAACGGTTGGGTTCAGGTCGAAGGAGGGTCAGCAGATGATCACGATCACTGTGAATGGGGCGCCACATGAGGTGGACGTCGAAGAGGGCATGCCGCTGTTGTGGGTGTTGCGCGACGTGCTGAACATGACGGGCACGAAATATGGCTGCGGCGTGGCGGCGTGCGGGGCGTGCACGGTGATGGTCGACGGCGCGCCGGTGCGCAGTTGTTCGTTCCCGGCGGCGCTGGCGGTCGGCAAAGCGATCACCACGATCGAAGGTTTGAAGAGCGGCGAGACGCTGCACAAGGTGCAGCAGGCCTGGATCGCCGAGCAAGCGCCGCAATGCGGCTATTGCCAGTCGGGGCAGATCATGGCGGCGGTGGCGCTGCTCAACGAAAAGCCGCAACCGACGGATGCCGAGATCGACGCGGCGATGACGAATATCTGCCGCTGCGGCAGTTATGCCCAAATCCGCGCGGCCATTCATGCCGCCGCGAAAGCGTGAGGAGATAGAGAAATGGGAAAAATCACGCGCAGATTGATGATGTTCGGCGGTGTGGCGGCGGTGGGCGGCGGGCTCGCGGTCGGCTATGCGTTGTTGCCGTATACGACGATCGACCGCGCCCGCAAGCTTGCGGGCAAAAGCGGCGAGACAATGTTGAGCGCTTGGGTGCGCATCGGCACCGACAATAGTGTCACCGTGATCGTGCCGCATTCGGAAATGGGGCAGGGCGTTCACACGTCGTTGCCGATGATGTTGGCGGAAGAGCTCGACGCCGACTGGTCGCTGGTGCGCATGGAGCAGGCGCCGGCGGATATGGCGTTCGCGAATTTAGGCTTGGCGCGCGGCTATCTGCGCGGCGACAAATCGATCCCGAGCTGGATGTCGGGTGCGGCGGATTTCGGTTTCCGCAAGGTCGCGGAATCCATGAACCTGCAGATCACCGGCGGCAGCACGTCGGTGCGTTTCACCGGCGTCGACGGTTTCCGGCGCACGGGGGCTGCGGCGCGCTCGATGCTGATCGCTGCGGCGGCGGCGAAATGGAGTGTGCCGGCGGGGGAGATCGAAGCCAAGCTGAGCAAGCTGACGCATGCCTCCGGCAAGAGCGCAACCTATGGCGAGATGGCGGAGGCCGCGGCGGCGATTGCGCCGCCGGCCGACGCGCCCTTGAAGGCGAAGAAGGACTACACGATCGTCGGCACGCCGAAAGCGCGGTTCGATATTCCCGCCAAGGTCGACGGCAGCGCCAAGTACGGTCTCGATCTGCGGTTGGCGAATATGAGTTACGCGGTCGTGACGGCGAGCCCCGTGTTCGGGGGCACGCTGAAATCGGTCGACGAGGCGCCGGCCAAAGCGATGCGCGGCGTGAAGCAGGTGGTGAAGCTGCCCGATGCGGTCGCGGTCGTTGCAGACAATACGTGGCGGGCGAAGGAAGCAGCGCTGGCGCTGAAGCCCGAATGGAACGAGGGCGCGCATGCAAGCGTGTCGTCGAAGTCGATCTATGCGGCGATGGATGCAGCACTCGATGCCGGCAAGTTCGAGGCCGATCACAGTGTGGGCGATGTCGATACCGCGCTCAAAGCCGCGACGAAGGTGGTCGAGGGTGCTTACCGCGTGCCGTATCTGGCGCACGCAACGATGGAGACGATGAACTGCACGGCGCAGTTCGAGAACGGTAAGTTGACCGTGTGGGGCGGGTTCCAAGACGGGCTCGGCGCACGGGCGGCGGCGGCGAAGTTTGCGGGCATTCCCATCGACGACGTGACGCTGCATCACACGGCGATGGGCGGCGGCTTCGGGCGACGCGGCTCGACGTTGAATTATCTCAAACATGCGATCGGCGTGGCGCGCGCAGTGCAGGGTCCGGTGCAGGTGGTGTTCACGCGCGAAGAAGACATGACGCAGGACAATTATCGTCACGCCTCCGTCTCGCGCATGAAGGCTTCGCTCGACGATAAGGGCAAGGTCAACGCGTGGCTGCATCAATTCAGCGAAAAGTTCGATCCGCCGGAAGCGACGATGGTGAACTACGATTTCGCGCATCAGGCGTCGCGTTATGTGACGGGGCTCAATCCCATTCCGTGGGGGCCGTGGCGCAGCGTCGATCACACCCAGATGGGCTTTTTCATCGAGACGTTCATGGACGAGCTTGCGGTTTCGGCGGGGCAAGACCCGTTCGAATTCCGCCGCGCGCATTTGAACGGCGCGCCGCGGCACAAGGCGGCGCTCGAGCTTGCGGCGTCGATGGCGAATTGGAGCACGAAACCGGCCGAGGGGCGTGCACGCGGCATTGCGATGCGCGAGGCGTTCGGCACGATCGTGGCGCAGGTCGCCGAAGTGTCGTTGGGCGAGGACGGGCGCGTGCGCGTGCACAACATCTGGAGCGCGGTCGATCCGGGCGAGGTGATCAATCCGGCAACGTTCACGGCGCAGATTCAAGGCGGCGCGGTTTACGGTTTGACAGCAGCACTTTACGGCGAGATCACGATCGACAAGGGCCGCGTGGTGCAGCAGAACTTCCCCGATTACGACATGGTGCGGATGGCCGATGCACCGCTGCACGAGGTGCGCTTCATCGAATCCGGCGCGCGCACCGGCGGGGCGGGCGAGCCCGGCACGGCGCCGGTGGCGGCCGCGGTCGGCAACGCGGTGTTCGCGCTGACGGGCAAGCGCATTCGCGAGCTGCCGTTCAAGAATTTCGATTTGAAGACGGGGACGAAGATCGCGTCGCTTTGAGCGGCATCGGAGACGCTCCTGGGAGCGCCGGCTTCCAGCCGGCTCTTCGCTGAAGTAAAGAAAGAGAAAGTGCCGGCTGGAAGCCGGCGCTCCCAGGGAGAGTGCTACCTTGGTCACATCTCAATGGCGTTCGCGTGGATATCTTCCACACTGGGAGGCGGGCGAGATTGCGCAGTCGATCACGTTTCGTCTCGCCGATAGTTTGCCGTCGACCGTTCTTGAAGCGTGGTCCGAGGAACTTAAGCAGCTGCCCGACGACAAGGCGGCGGTCGAGCGACGCATCCGCATCGAAGGAGCGCTCGACCGGGGACAT
>JAIOQG010000048.1 GCA_021413465.1 Alphaproteobacteria bacterium
CAAGATCAGCTGCCGCCGCAAGAAAAACGGCAGCTTCACATCGCGCAACATGCCGCGCGCGATCCGCCCGCTCATCAACCGCGCATCGTCGGCAAACGCCCAGCGATAATAAAGCGCCGGCCGCCACAGAGACTCGTCGCCAAAATCCTCGATCAACCGCGAAACGAAACGCACCACCGGATCGCGCGGCGTGATCGCCGGCTCGGGATGCACTTTTTCCAAATGCTGCAGGATCAACGTCGTATCGGTCAGCCACGTGCCATCCGCGCATTCGACCTGCGGCATCTGCAATACGCCGGTCGCCCGCCCGCAATCGCGAAAACTACGCGTCGTCATTTCGTGAAGCGAATAGGCAATACCCTTGGCGCGCAGATAGGCTTCGAGCTTTCCGGTAAAATAGGAAAGATCGAGCCCGTGGACGATAAGAGGCGGCGCCAAAATTCAAACCTCCGCCGCAAGCTGTGCCAACTTGGCGACCGTGTTCATATTGCGCGCCGTCCCTGCTTTCGCCGCGGGAATTTTCAGCTTCGAGTTTGCCATGCCGTCGCCGTAGTGCACGTAGATCTCGCGCGCGCCCAAACGCATCTCCTCGTCCAACCGGCCGACAGCCTGCTTCAGCGCATCAGCCGGCGGCGTATCATCGAGGAAAATTGCCACCGTTCGGTTGGGCGCCGCCTTCGGAAACGGATTCGCTTTCAGAACAACTGCCATTTCGACCGCCGTGCGCACCACGACGCCGACGGGCTTTCCGGCATAGGTCGCAAGCCGCTCTTCCAAAAGCGCCTTGACCCGCTTCTCCGACGCCGCGCTTTCGAACACGACATTGCCGCTGGCGATGTAAGTTTGAACTTTCGCAAACCCGGCAGCGGCACACATCGCCTTCAACTCAGCCATGGGCAACTTGCCGGTCCCACCGACATTCACCGCACGCAGCAGGGCGACGTAGACCGTCAACGTCGCACCTGCAATTCGTAAGCGCTCCTCAAGTCCCGATCAAAACGGAATCTCGTCGTCCGGATCGGCAGAGAAATCCTGGCTCCCGCCGCCGCGACCGCCGGCCGCAACTTTGCGCGCCGCGCCACCACCGGCAACCGCCGCGCCGCCTTCCATGCCTTCACCGCGCCCGTCGAGCATCTGCAGCTCGCCGCGAAAGCGTTGCAGCACGACCTCGGTCGAGTACTGCTCCTGGCCGTCTTTATTCGTCCATTTGCGCGTCTGCAGCGCGCCTTCGAGATAAACCTTGGAGCCCTTGTGCAGGTACTTCTCGGCGACCTTCGCGATATTCTCGTTGAAGATCACGACGCGGTGCCACTCGGTCTTCTCTTTCCGCTCGCCGGAGTTCTTATCCCGCCAGGATTCGGACGTCGCTATGCGAAGATTGACCACCGGCTCCCCCGAGGGCAGCTGGCGAACCTCAGGATCCGCACCTAAGTTACCGACCAAAATCACCTTATTGACACCAGCCATCTCACAAACCTTTCCTTCTCGCGCTTGATCGCGGACATTAACCACCGGAATGAATGGCCCGCCACGACGATAAGGGCATATTGTTCTTGGTTCGTTCTAAAAGTCAAGCTAAGAGCCCTCAAAACTGTGGAGGGCTGAGTCGTGCGGCGATCGGATAAGACTAAGGGGCACATGCAGAAGAACATCTCCATCCGCGGCGCGCGCGAGCACAATCTGAAGAATGTCAACGTCGACATTCCGCGCGACCAACTCGTGGTCATCACGGGTCTTTCGGGCTCGGGCAAATCCTCGCTTGCCTTCGACACGATCTATGCCGAGGGCCAGCGCCGCTACGTCGAAAGCCTGTCGGCCTATGCGCGCCAGTTCTTGGAGTTGATGCAAAAGCCCGACGTCGATCACATCGACGGCCTGTCGCCCGCAATTTCGATCGAACAGAAAACGACCTCGCGCAACCCGCGCTCGACGGTCGGCACCGTCACCGAAATCTACGACTATATGCGCCTGCTTTTCGCGCGCGTCGGCATTCCCTATTCGCCCGCAACGGGCCTGCCGATCGAAAGCCAAACCGTCAGCCAGATGGCCGACAAAGTAATGGCCCTGCCCGACGGCACGCGCCTCTATCTGCTCGCACCCATCGTGCGCGGCCGCAAAGGCGAATACAAAAAGGATCTGCAGGATCTGCAAAAGCGCGGCTTCCAGCGTGTGAAAGTCGACGGCAATTTCTACGAGATCGACAAGGTCCCAACACTCGACAAAAAGCTGAAGCACGACATCGACATCGTCGTCGATCGCCTGGCGGTGAAGACCGACATCGGCAACCGCCTGCCGGACAGTTTGGAAACCGCGCTGAAACTCGCCGACGGCATCGCGGTCGCCGAATTCGCCGACAAGAAAACGAAAGACGGCGATCCCGAACGCCTGCTCTTCTCCTCGAAATTCGCCTGCCCCGTCTCCGGCTTCACGATCGCCGAGATCGAGCCGCGGCTGTTCTCGTTCAACTCGCCGCACGGCGCCTGCCCGAAATGCGACGGCCTCGGCACGCAAATGTTCTTCGACGGCTCGCTGATCGTACCCGACGAAACCAAAACCTTGCGTGAAGGCGCCATCGCACCGTGGTCCAAAGCAACATCAACGCTCTACGGCCAAACGCTGGAATCGCTTGCCAAGCACTACAAATTCTCGATGACCGTGCCGTGGCGCGACCTGCCGAAGAAAGCCCGCGATGTCGTCCTGCGCGGCTCGGGCGACGACGTCATTGCCTTCGTCTACGACGACGGCCTGCGCCGCTATGAAACGAAGAAGGCCTTCGAAGGCGTCATCCCGAACTTGGAGCGTCGCTACCGCGAAACCGACAGCGCCTGGATGCGCGAAGAACTCGAACGCTTCCAAGACCAAAGCAAATGCGAAACCTGCAACGGCTATCGCCTGAAGCCCGAAGCGCTCGCCGTGAAAATCGGCGGCAAGCACGTCGGCGAAGTCTGCGACATGTCGATCAAGGCGGCGGACCTCTGGTTCAAAACCATTGACCAGAAGATGAACGCGAAGCAGAAGGAAATCGCCTCGCGCGTGTTGAAGGAAATCCGCGAACGCCTAAAATTCCTCAACGACATCGGCCTTGAATATCTGACGCTCGCTCGCAACTCCGGCACGCTATCGGGCGGCGAGAGCCAACGCATCCGCTTGGCTTCGCAAATCGGCTCGGGCCTCACCGGCGTTCTCTACGTCCTCGACGAACCTTCGATCGGCTTGCATCAACGCGACAACCAGCGTCTGCTCGACACGCTGAAACGCCTGCGCGATCTCGGCAACACGGTGATCGTCGTCGAGCACGACGAAGAGGCGATCCGCATCGCCGACCACGTGATCGACATGGGGCCTGGCGCCGGCATCCACGGCGGCGAAATCATCGCCGAAGGCACACCGGCCGAAGTGATGCGCAACCCGGCGAGCATCACCGGCCAATACCTGATAGGCATGCGCCAAATCGCAACGCCGACGAAACGCCGCCCCGGCAACGGCAAATCGATCAAGGTCGTGGGCGCGCGCGGCAACAATCTGCGCAACGTCACGGCGGAAATCCCGCTCGGCACCTTCACCTGCATCACCGGCGTCTCGGGCGGCGGCAAGTCGACGCTCGTCATCGAAACGCTCTATAAGGCCGCCGCGCGCAAACTGAACGGCGCGCGAGAAAATCCCGGCCCGCACGACAAGATCGAAGGCTTGCAACACCTCGACAAGGTCATCGACATCGACCAGTCACCGATCGGTCGCACGCCGCGTTCGAACCCCGCGACCTACACCGGCGCCTTCACGCCGATCCGCGATTGGTTCGCGGGTCTCCCTGAATCGAAAGTACGCGGCTACGACCCTGGCCGCTTCTCGTTCAACGTCAAGGGCGGGCGCTGCGAAGCCTGCCAAGGCGACGGCGTCATCAAGATCGAAATGCACTTCCTACCCGACGTCTACGTCCAATGCGACGTCTGCAAGGGCCAGCGCTACAACCGCGAAACCTTGGAAGTGAAATTCAAGGACAAATCGATCGCCGACATCCTCGACCTAACGGTTGAAGCCGGCACCCAGTTTTTCAAAGCCGTGCCGTCGGTGCGCGAGAAAATGGAAACCCTTGAACGCGTGGGTTTGGGCTACATCAAGATCGGCCAACAAGCGACAACGCTGTCCGGCGGCGAAGCCCAGCGTGTAAAGCTGTCGAAGGAACTCGCGCGCCGCTCGACCGGCCGCACGCTCTACATCCTCGACGAACCGACGACGGGTCTGCACTTCGACGACGTGCGCAAACTCCTCGAAGTGCTCCACGAACTCGTCGACCAGGGCAACACGGTGCTCGTCATCGAACACAATCTCGAAGTCATCAAAACCGCCGACTGGCTTTTGGATCTAGGCCCGGAAGGCGGCGACGGCGGTGGCGAAATCGTGGCCGCGGGCACCCCCGAGGACGTGGCAAAGGTGGCGGCCAGCTATACCGGCCAATACCTCAAACCGATCCTAAAAACCCGCCCTGCCCGCGCCGAAGCGCCGGCCGCCGCTAAAACCAAACGCGCACGCGCGGCTGAGTGACGGCCGCACCTTGCAACGCCTAGCGACATCCGCTCCTATTACCGCCGAAACAGGGGAAACGGGTCATGAACCTCACGCGTCGACAGGCACTGGCGTTCGCCGCCGCGCAGGGAACGATCGCCTTCGGTGCCGCGCGCGCCTTCGCCGCTGACGGCGTCGGCACACTCGAAAGCGTCGAGAACCAGGTTTGGGGAACGACCGCCGGCGCCGCGCGCGTATCACTTGCCGAAGCCGCCGCGATCTTCCGCAACCAACGCCTTGAGACCGGCAACGACGCCGCCGCCGGCGTGCGTTTCATCGATGCGTCTAAGTTGTCGCTCGGCTCCAACTCGAATGTGATAATCGACGAATACGTCTTTGCCGGCGACGCCAGCCGCTCGACGATGACACTCGCCAAAGGCGCTTTCAGGTTTATCTCCGGCCAAATGCCCGAGAAAAACATGAAGCTGCAAACGCCGACCGTTTCGATCGGCATCCGCGGCACCGAACTTCAAATCGACGTCTACGAAGACGGTTCGACCGAAATGAGCACCATAGACGGCGCCGCTCGCGTCATCTCGGCGCTCACCAGCGAAGCACTCGACGTTCTCGCCGGTCAGTCGATCTTAAGCGACGCAAAAGGAGCCTTCATCGGCGGAGTCCGCGACTACATCCACAAATCCGCCAACGACGCCATCAACCGCGAGATCGACAAGCTGCGCTCGCGCGTGCCGATCCCCATCCCCGATATTCTGAACCCGTTCCGTTGACGAAACGTCACTCAAACGCCTCGGTCGGCGCCACGGGGTCGGCCAAGGCCTTGTAGGTGAACGACATCGCCGCGATGAAAATCGTGATACCGACCACCAAATAGATAATCAGCGACACGGCCGCCGGCACGGCCAATACGAGAATACCAAGCGCGCCGACGGTCTTGCCGCCGAGCAACAACCCACCATACATACCGGCGGCGGCCACGCCCAAGATTGCGATCATCACAAAGATCAGCACATAGGTCAGAACAACGACGCTGATCCAAAAACCGATCAACCGCCAAAAATTGCCTCTCGTCAGCACCCAAGAGCGCGCAAAGGACAAGCGGCCTTCTGCCACGATCAGCGGAAACACCAGCCCGAAACGCGACAGGGCGACCAACCCAAACAGCACCGACAAGAATCCGGCGATTATCAAGCCTGGGCTTTGAAACAATACAGCCACCTCTTTCGGATCCCGCATGGTCGTGAGATTCGGTAACCCTCCACTGTGCCCAAGCCAATAAAAATGGCCCACAATCGGAAGTGCAAACGCCACGGCTACGACGATGAAGTATCCAATCCACGCCGCGATGTAGAGCCACTCTTCGCGCGTCAGTCGCCAGTAGAAGTAAACGCCCTTCTGCACATCATCGAGCAAAATCATGCGGTGCACCGAAACCGCGATGATGGCGCTGAGTAGCGTCGACACGAAAAAATTGACGATGTTCAAACCGTTGAGGATCGCATCGTTGCTTATGTCGTCCGCGCGGCCTGGCGCGGGTGGAAAGCCATATTTCTCGAACTGATAAACGAGAGGGATCATCGCGATCGCCAACGACAGCAGCGTCGGCAACCATATCAACCGCAGCAGTGAGAAAAATCGCCTTTCGACGACAAACCCAAACGTCTGGCCGACAGTTTTGAAAACCGGAAGCTTGTTCATCCTACCCTCCCCACGACACCCGCCCCAGCGAGTTCGACAATCTAGGGGGGCAGTCTAGGCTAGTTCCAGGAAGAGCAATGTGTCCCTAAAGTCTCAACGCGGACAATTTCAAAGAACACAATTTCGTCGCAATCAAGTGCGTGCGACCCACACAATCGTCACGCGAGTTCGACTTGGGATGACGCCACCTAATCTCTCTTTTCGCCGGACAGCGCTAAGTAGGCGCTCCCCAACGCACCGGCCGACAGCGCCGTCCAGACCAAATTTCCGGCAAAGCCCAATATGCTGAACGTGAGCCAGTGAAGGCGCATCCCCTTCAACAGATCGAGCTGCCATTGCTCGACCGACTTCGCAAAAGCTTCCGCCGCGAGTTTCGAAGCCGCCGCGTCGGGCGCGGCCCCCGCGTCTCCAACCCCGGGCAGCGTTGGGAAAGCGGGCATGTCGCTTCCCATCACCCCAAAGAACACCATCAGCGTCATCAGAAAATACGGCCCAAACGTCAACACAAAAACTCCCAACAGCCGCAACGCATTGCCAGGCGTAATCTGCCAAGACCGCTCAACACCCAAATTGCCTTCGGCTACGACCACGGGCCAAATCAGCGACAACCTGAGCGCGGCCCAAATCACGCCCCCCGCGAACGCTATCGCGGCGAAAAAGAACACGACACTGACCACAGGAATGGCGATCGCGAGCGCGCCAAGCGTGCCGAACACGACAGCACTCACCGCCGTTCCGGCGGCGACCGCCACGACGAGAAGCAATGTAACCAAAACAAGCCGCAACTCGGCCGCGCCCAACCACAGATAAACGTACAGTCCCGGCTTCCGGTCGCCGAAAATCACAACCTGCAACAGCACGACGGAGGCCATGAGGCCCGTCACAAAACCAATAATCATAATCAGGAATTGGATGGGCGCATACTCCGCACCGCGACCCGCATCCCCGTTCACGCCCGCAGCAACCATCGCATCGATGGCCTGACCGCCGAACAGGTAGGAAGCACCCGAACCAAGCAGCAACGGCCCCCACACCAGCCGCAGAATAGTTACAAATTCGCCCAGCAAAAATCCGTAAGCCAACGAAACCGTACTCAATACCGGAACCTTGCCCATAAACCTCAACCCCTGCCTTTGACGCGCATGACCCGAAATGTGTCGACCCAATTGAGCGGCCAGGCAGCCCAAGCTAGGGCTTCTATGGCACGAAAATCCCACAAACCGGCTTGAATCACTGGCGCTTGTCTCTGTCACTGCCCAAGCATGCTATAGCCTGGCCTTCAACGGATTCACATTATCGGCACCCATGTCACCACTCAATCGCCGCACGGTACTGAAATCGCTTGCCGGATTCGCAGGCACCTTCCTCGCCTCCGCGGCGGCTCCGTTCTCAACCGCTGCTCCACGATCACTAACCTCGGGACGATTTCACTTCCCGCAGGGCGTCGCCTCCGGCGACCCGCAGCCTGACGGTATCGTGCTATGGACCCGCGTCGAGGCGATTGAGGAAACCGACGCGCCGGTCGATGTCCGAGTGCAAATATCGCCGACCCCGGATTTCACGAGTGTTGTGCTCGATGAAATGCTGTCCGCAACCGCGGCAAGCGACCACACCTTGCGCCTGGTCGTTCAAGGGCTGGAACCCGACACGATTTATTTCTACCGCTTCGCCGCCGGCGGCGATCATTCGCGCCTAGGTCGCACGCACACCGCCCCGGTTTCGACCGCCGAACGTCCGACGCGCATCGCCTTCGCATCATGTCAAAACTACGAACAGGGATTTTACGGCGCCTGGGCGCGCATGCTTGCCGACGACCTTGCGGCCCCCACCGAGCAACACATCGACTTCGTGCTCTTCCTCGGCGACTTCATCTACGAAGTGCGCGGCGATCGTTGGAATGCCGACATGAAAAATCCCAAATGGCTTGAAGGTGCCGACGGCCGCAAACGCATTTTCCCTCCGTTCCCGGACGGCTCGACGCCGTGGCCGTCCACAAGTTGGAACAAGAATCCGGGCGCAACAAATGCGGTGTCGCTGGCGGACTACCGCTTTCTTTATCGCCTCTATCTAAGCGACGCTTACCTGCAAGCCGCACGCGCCCGCTGGCCTTTCGTCAGCATGTGGGACGATCACGAATTCACGAACGACGCCTGGCAATCGCACGACACCTATTTCGACAAAGGCGGCAAGCCGGCGCAAAAGCGCAAGGTCGCGGCAAACCAAGCCTGGTTCGAATACATCCCCGCTCTGTTGACCGGCATGCCGCAAACGGGCCGCGTCGCCAACTCTGCGCGCGATTTCAAATGGGTCGACGTCAAAGACAGCGCCTATCTCGGGCCGCAGCAGGATTGGATCGACCCAAACGCCGACAACCGCGCAGCCCTCGGCTCGATGACGATTTATCGTACCTTGCGCTGGGGCAAGACGCTTGAACTCATCCTCACCGACAACCGGTCCTACAAATCTCCCCCGCCCAAGCCGCCGCAAATCGAAGGACAATCTCTCCCTGCCATCGAAACGGTGAAACTCCTCGACTTGGGGCGCACCGCGAACGAAGGCGAGCCGCCGGCCACCATCCCCGACACCGAAATTCCCAACCCGCGCCGTCAGTCGCCGCCGGGCTCGGTTCTCGGATCGCATCAGAAGCAGTGGTTCAAAGACGTCTTGAAGGAATCCGACGCGCGCTGGAAAATCTGGGCGAACTCGTTCCCGGCGCTGCCGTTCCGCCTGAACATCGGGGATTTCTGGCTGTCGGGCATGAAAAATTCGCTGCTCGGCATCGACGGTTGGAACGGCTACCCCTCCGAACGGCAAGAGTTGATGGAATACATCCGCGACAACGGCGTCAGCAATGTCGTCGCCTGCGCCGGCGACCACCACATGCATATGGCGGGACTCTTAGTCGACGATTTGGACGCCGACGCCCCAAACGCCGTCGCGGTCGAGTTTGCCTGCGCCGGCATTTCGTCGGAAGCGGTCTTCCCCGGCGCCTCCCGGGCCAGCGCCTCGAACTCGGTCTTCCACAGCATCGTCACCTATCAAAGCGGCGACGAGACGGTTGAAAACTTGAACCTGGCCTTGCTCGGTGGTGTGAATGCTGCGATCGCCCGCTCATGGACCGGCTCAAGCTGGGCGTCGGACGCGTGGTGGAACGACACTGCCAGCCCGGGCCTGACCTACATCGACACAAACTCGAACGGCTACGGCATTTTGAGCGTCAACGCCGGGCGTGTCGAAGCCAACCTCGTCACGATCTCGAATCCCGAAGTCGATCACGGCCCCAAGGGATCGCCCATTCTGCGCAAGGCCAAGTTCACACTGCGTGCCTGGGCCCCCGGCCAAACGCCCGAACTCATAGGCCCGACCTTCACCGGCAAGCCAGCCTTCCCGTTCGAGTGACACGTACCAACACCATCGTTATCGTTGCCGGCCCTTAGGATCGAGGAACATCGAAAT
>JAIOQG010000395.1 GCA_021413465.1 Alphaproteobacteria bacterium
CACGGACTTTCGCCCGCAGCGATCAAAGGCGTCATCGGGCTTGCAGGACCTTATTCGCTCAATCCGCTGAAGTGGCCGGGCGTGAAGGATATCTTCGCACCCTCAGCCAGTGCGCCACACAGCGCGCGCCCCATCAAGCTGGCGCGCGCCGGGGCGCCGCCGATGCTGTTGCTGCACGGCGCGCGCGACCGCATCGCGAAGGCGGATGCGAGCGTGAATTTCGCGCTCGCGCTCAAGGAAGCTGGCTCGGACGCGCGCGCGAAGCTCTATCCGGGTCTCGGGCATTTCGAGATTATCGCGTGCTTGCTGTGGGGCTGGCGCTGGCGGGCGAGCGTGCTTGCGGACGCGGAGGCGTTTATCGCGGATCAAATGGCGTCGCGCTAAAGCACCATTTGCGTTTGCGTGACGAGGGCGACGAGTTTTCCGTCGACCCTCGTGATGCGCGTTTGCCAGACTTGCGTCTTGCCGCCGCGATGGATGGGTGTGGATGTCGCTCGGACCACGCCACCGACTGGGGCCGCGGCCAGGAAATTCGTCTTGCTTTCGATGGTGGTCGTGCCCTTCGCGCCTTCGGGCAGGTTGAGGAAGGTTGCCACCGCTCCGGCTGTATCGGCGAGCGCCATCGCGGCGCCGCCGTGCAGGATCGGCATTGGCGCGGTGCAGAGATCGTCGCGCACCGTCAGCTCGGCGACGACTTCATCCTTCGAGACGCTGACGAAACGCACGCCCATGAGTTTGGCGAACGGCAGCGGGTTGGCGTTGAGTTGGTCGGCGGTGAGCATGGCAACATCCTGTCGTGGGCCGACACGGCCTAGCAAGCCGCAGCGCGGCGATCGATTACCTTAGAGGTCATCGCCGCCAGTTATTCCCGCATCGCCCGCGCGCGTTTGGCTGCGGGGCGGTCCCAGCACGTTTTGAGCCAGGCTTCGAGGTGGGGCTTGTCCTTGAGATCGACAAACAGCAAGCGATAGAGGACCGAGGCGACGTTGAGATCGGCAATCGTGAAGGCGTTCGGGTCGGCCAGAAATTTCCGTTCGCCGAGTTCGCCGTTTAAGACATGCAACGGCCATTCCATCTCTTCGCGCGATTGGAGCGCGAGCTTCGTGTCGCGTTGCTCCACCGGCAGAATGACGCCGTTCACGATCCAATTCACGATCGGCTTATCGAGTTCCGACATCACCCAAAAGCTCCACTGCCACGCCTTCGCTTCGCCGTGCGGGTCAGAGGGGTAGAGTTTGCCGTGTTTCTTGGCGAGATAGAGGTTGATCGCCATCGACTCCGACAGTTTGAAGCCGTCGTCGTCGATGGCGGGAACGTGACCTGCCGGGTTGATCTTGAGGAACTCCGACGAGCGCGTCGCTCCGCTTGCCATTGTTACTTCGACCACGTCGTACGGCAGGCCCAATTCTTCGAGCAGCCACAGCGTGCGAACGGCGCGCGATTGCGGGTAGCCGTAAAGTTTGAGTTTGCTCACGGCGTGCTGACCACCCCGCACGCAATGCGCGCGCCGCCGCCGCCGAGCGGTTTGGGTTGGTCGGAAAAATTATCGTCGCCTTCGTGGATGACGAAGGCGCGGCCGCGGGTGTCGTTGACCGTGAGATGCAAGGCGTTCAGCGATTGCGTCGCGTTGCCTTTGGCGTCGACGACGAGAACGGGCAAGTCGCCCCTGTGGCCGTTATTGAAGGGACCTTCGTGTTTGCCGGTTGCGTTGGGGTCGTAGTGGCCGCCGGCCGCCATGCCGGCTGCCATCTTGCCGTCTTTCATGCCCGGACCGCAGTTCGGATTTTCGTGCAGATGAAAGCCGTGCGGACCCGGCGGGAGCGAACTCAACGCCGTCTCGATATGCAAGCCGCCCCGCCCATCGCGAAGTTTCATCGTGCCGATTTCGGCGCCGACACCGTTCGCGTCGATCTTGAACATCGAGACGGTAAGTTGGTTCGTGGTCGTTTGCGTATCGCCGCCGACGATGGGGACGCTAGCCGACGCGCCGACGCCGACACCGCCCGAGCCACCGCCGACGCCAACGCCAACGGAGAGACCTCCGCCGCAAGCGGCGAGAAGGGGCACGAGAGCGATCGAAGTGAGTAAAGCCTTGCGCATGGAGATCTCCTTGTTCACGTGGCAACCCGCAGGTGGCGGATCGGGCGGCCGGAGGCTATCGCTTGGGCCGCGCGGATGATGGCGTTGGCGTCGATTCCGTAGTGCTTATACAACTCGGCGAGCGATCCCGTCTGTCCGAAATGTTCGACGCCGAGCGCGCGCACACGGTGGCCATGCACGGAACCGAGCCAGGCGAGCGTCGCGGGGTGGCCGTCGAGCACTGTGACGAGCGCACAATCGGGTGGGATTTCCGCGAGCAGGCGTTCGATGTGCGACCTTGCGCCAGACAGACCGCGCTCGCGGGCGCGTTGTGCCGCCGTCCAGCCCGCATTCAAGCGATCCGACGACGTCACCGCGAGCAGACCGACATCGCGGCGATCCTCCGCCATCAGGCCCACGGCTTCGATCGCTTCGGGGGCGAGCGCGCCCATATACGCGACGACGATCTGCGCGTTGGCGCCGGGACGGCGCAGCCAATAGGCGCCGTCGATAATGCCTTGCGCGGTGTCGGCGGTCATTTCGCGTTTGGGTTGTTCCAGTGGACGCGTTGAGAGGCGCAAATAGACAGCGCCGCCGGTTTGGTCACGCAGCCAGGTGCGTTCGTCCGGATCGCCTTCGCCGTCGCGCTGAATGTAGTCCATGGCAAAGCGCAACATGACGGCGAGTTCGTCGACATAAGCGGGCTCAAACGCGCAGAGGCCGTCTTGCGCCATGCCGATCAGGGGCTGGGCGA
>JAIOQG010000397.1 GCA_021413465.1 Alphaproteobacteria bacterium
CGCAAGCATCCTCGGGATGGCGGCTTGAATCCCGCCTCTGAATTTGTGCCGCCAAATTTGGTCTGGAATTGGTGATCGCAGGCGTCCGTTGCGGATGCTGAGCTGAACTTCAGGTCAAAAGGGTCGCCGTCCCGCCTTGGCCTTCGACGAGCTTCACGGCTTTCCGGTCGAAGGAGGCGAAAACGTCAGCGCCAAGCCATCGCCCTTCGAACGCAATAACACCGTCGGCGAAATCGCCGCCCGCCTCAAGAAAGCTCAACCCGGCTTCCGCCGCCGGCCGGTTCACCAAGACGCTGGCGCCGTTCATCAACCGGCGGATCGTTTCCGCAATCTCGGCCGACGATATATTGTAACCCTGCGCCAGAACCCAAACCAACTCACATAGAGCGGGAAGAGCCAACGCAACTTCGTCGGCATTCGACAACGCCGCTTGCGCGGTCCGGCTCTGCCTCGCGTCGTCGCCTACAATGGCGCGAACAAGCACGTTGGTGTCGGCAGTGATCTTCACTTCTTGCCGGCCCAGCCGCGCGCCGCGATCTTGTTGATCTCTCCGATCGACAGAGTCCGCCCCTTCGGACGCTTCAAGAAATTGAAGGCGTCCGAAATTTTCCCGGCCGGACGATCCGCCCTCACCTCGATCCGCCCATCGGGCAACTTGTCGACGACGATCTTGTCGCCCGGCTGCACCCCGATGTGTTCGAGCAGATCCTTGCGAAGCGTTACCTGCCCTTTGGCGGTAACGGTGAGCGTGCCCATGCGCAATCTCCGATTTAGGTGTGAGTTGTAAGGCAAAATTGCCTTACTTGCAAGCCTTTTTGTTCAATCCGGCACGCCCGCGAGAAAATCCATCACCGCCGCTTTGAACATCGGCTGCGTCAGGCAATCCATGTGCCCGCAGCCGGGGATCCGCTTGGCCTTCGCGTTCGGGAAATAACCCGCAAGCGGTTCCGGCGGGCCGGCGAGATCGTCGCCCGAACCCGCGACCACCAGGATTTCGTTCTTGATCGCAGCCAACGCCTCGCGCGTCCACGGCCGCGGGCTCGCGCCGAAGCCGCGCGAGCACGCAGCAAGCGCTTTGAGATCTTGCCCCTGCCCCTCCGCGAACAGGCGAAAGCGCTTCGCCAAGTCGTCGCCGATGTCGTCGGCGGACGCCGCCTCCATCGCGCGCGCGCCGATTTCGGTATCGCGCTCCTCGCGCGGGTTCACCAGGTAATCGCCGACCCCGGCCAGCACGCCGAGCAGAAACCGGTCGCCACGCGTGCGCAACAGCTCGAGCACCACCCGCGCGCCCAGCGAAAATCCGATCAGATCGGGCTTCTTGATCTGCAGATGCTCGACCACCGCCAACACGTCGCCAGCCATCAGCGCGAACGAATAGTCCGCAGGCTGATGAAACTTGGCACTTTGCCCGTGCCCACGCAGATCGACGGCGACGACCCGCCGGTTCGCGCGCGTCAGCATCGAAATCCATCCGGATTTCCCCCAATTCTCCTGCGCGCTCGCGGCGAATCCGTGGACGAGAATCACACCGTCCCCCGAACCCTGATCCGTGAAATGAATGTCCGCGCCGTTAATCGCAAGCGTTGTCATGAGGGCGAGTCGCTATCTTGAGGTGAGGCTTTTCACGTTTGAGTTTCGCATGGATTGCGTGTGCACGTCGCAGCCATCAAGCAGCGCTCGCAAAATGCAGTGCTGCAAACGATTTCGCTTCGATATCGCAGAGAATTAACGAAGAATTAACAAACAGACAAATCGCCGCCAACGCCGCCTCCGAACAGCACAGGACCCGCGACCATGAAGACCACGCCCCTTGTGGCGCTCGCGCTGAGTGCCGCCTGCCTCGCCCTCCCCGCAACCGCCAACGCCGCGGGAAGGCCTGCAAAATCGGAAAATCAGACGTCCGGCGTCGGCGAATTTTGGATCGGCTACAATTTTCTGAGCGAGGACAACGTCCCAGGACCCATCGACGACGGCTATCCCGGACTCGGCGGCGCCTTTCGCTTCAACATACCGGCCGGCGGCGCGCTCAATTTCCAGGTCGATCTGCAAGCGGAATCCGGATTCGTCTCCGACACCAACAAAAACTACACCGGCTCCGTCTTGAGCGGCGGCCATCTTTCGTGGCGCAACCCGAGCGAATGGCTTGTGGGCGGATTCGCCGGTGTCGGCAACGGCTTCAACGCCAACGACGAGACGGCGACCGCGTGGCTACTGGGGGCCGAAGGTCAGTACTATCTCAGCGATTGGACGCTTTACGGCCAACTCGGCTACATGGACGCCGAGGAAGCAAATTCGGGCACGCCCGACGCTTTCCGAAACGCGTGGTTCGGTCGCGGTGTTGCGCGCTTCTTCCTCGACTCGAACGTCAAGCTGCAAGGCGAAGTCTCGTACGCCAGCGGCGAAAACGACATCGCCGCGGACGACATGGATATCTGGGGCTGGGGTCTGCGTTACGAACGCACGATGCACGACTTGGATGCCAACCTATTCGTCGCCTACGACGGCAATCGCTATGCGTCCGACGAAACCTCGACCCTCACGCGCTCGGCGACCGAACACACGATCAAGCTCGGCTTGAGCTTCAACTTCGGCATCGAAGGTCAGAAATATATCGATCGCCAAGGCGCGACGTTGGACCTGCCGATGGTGACGCGCTGGTCGGCCTACGGCGTCGACGTGGTGAACTGACGCGACGTTTCAAACAACGCGAAGCGGCGGCGCAGTTTTCTTGCGCCGTCTAAGCTGCGGGTTCCGTCGCCGCCGGCTCGTCCGGCTCGCTTTCGAGCGTGTGCCCGAGCCGCGCACCGACCACCGTGCCGACAACGCTGCGCTCTTGCAGAATCGAGCGGATTTCGCGGTGCTTGGCCTCGTCCAACGGGAAGCGCCACATGACCGCGGCAACGACCACGTTCACGAGCGTCGCCGGCACGATGTAGAACAGCATCATGTTCAACACCGTCTCGGGGCTGTTCGTGCCCTTCTCGCTGAAACCGATCCATTCCAAAAACGCGTACGAAAACACGATCGCCGACGAATAGCCGAGCTTGTTCGTCATCGCCAACAGCGAAAAAAATACACCGGCGCGCGCGCGGCCCGTTTCGACATTATCCTGATCGGCAACGTCCGCCATGATGGCGCGATAAAGGAACGGCCCGACGGACATGTTCGCGCCCAACAGCACTAACAGAATGGCCGACGCCAGGAAATCGCCTTGCGGCACGAGGAACGCGAACGGCAGCACGAGCGCATTGAAGAGACTGCTATACGCCAAAGTCTGATGCTTGCCCAAAAGCTTGCTGAGCCGGACCATCGGCGGAATGAAC
>JAIOQG010000398.1 GCA_021413465.1 Alphaproteobacteria bacterium
CGATCGCAAAAGCGTCGAGAACGCCATGCTGCAGGCAACCGATCGCTTCGGCCCGTTCTCGATTCTCGTCAACAATGCGGGCATCAACAAGCCCACGGATTTCGATCAAGTCAGCGACGAAGACTGGGATCACATTCTGGGCGTCAATCTCAAAGGCCCGTTCATCTGCTCTCAAGTCGCACTGCCCCATCTGCGCCGCGCCGGTGGCGGTTCGATCGTCCATATCGGCTCCGTCAGCGGCCAATATGGCGGACCGCGCACGGCGCACTACGCCGCATCGAAGGCCGGCCTCATCTCGCTGTCTCAAGTGATTGCGCGCTTCGGCGCTAAGTGGAACATCCGTTCAAACGTCGTCGCCGCGGGCCTGATCCAATCCGACATGGCCGCCGCCGGCATGGCCGCACCCGCCGTTGCAAAGGCCGCCGAAAACATCGTACTCGGCCGCCTCGGCACCCCCGATGAAGTCGGCGACGCCGTTGTCTTCTTGGCCGGAACCGCCTCGCGCTACATCACTGCGCAAACCCTCAACGTCAATGGAGGGCTTTATTTCTAATGAAAAAGACCCTGCTCATCGTCTCCGGCGGCGTGCAAGCCCTGCACGGCATTAAGCGCGCAAAAGACTTCGGCTACCATGTCGTGGTCAGCGACTTGAACCCAAATGCACCGGGCTTCGCCGTTGCAGACGAAAGCATCATCGCTTCGACCTACGATGTCGACGAAACGGTGGCGGCCGCACAGCGCTATCATCACACCGTGCGCCCCATCGACGGCGTCATCACGATCGGCTGCGACGTGCCGTTGACGGTGGCAAGCGTCGCGGACCGCCTGGGCCTGATCAGCATTCCCCTTGAATCGGCGCGCCTGGCCCAAGACAAACTCGCCATGAAACGCTGTTTTGTCGAAGCCGGAATTCCCGTTCCATGGTTTGCGGCCGTCGCAAGTCCACAAGCGTTGAAAAGCGTCGTCGCCGCCCGTGGCTTTGCTCTCGTCGTCAAACCGGTCGACAGTCGCGGCAGTCGCGGCGTACAGAAATTGAGCCGCGACATGGATCTGGATGTCGTGTGGGAACGCGCCGCCTCCCAGTCGCCCACGCGCCGCGTGATGGTCGAAGAATTCCTGCCCGGCCCGCAAATCTCGACCGAGTCGATTTTGATCGACGGCGAAGGCTTCACCCCCGGCTTCTCGGACCGCAACTACGAATATCTCGAACGCTACGCCCCCTTCTTCATCGAAAACGGTGGCGACCTGCCAAGCGCTCTGCCCGAACGCACGCAAGACGCCGTGAAGCGCACGGCCGAAGCCGCGGGACGCGCGCTCGGCATTCTCACCGGCAACGTCAAGGGCGATATCGTGGTCGTCAACGGCAAGCCCCATGTCATCGAACTCGCCGCGCGCGCCTCGGGCGGATATTTCTGCACCCGCGAAATCCCGCTCAATACCGGCGTCGACTTCATTGGCGCCATGATCAAAATCGCCATGGGCGAACACGTGCCCGCCGAAGATCTGCGCCCCAAGAGAATGACGCCGATCGTCCAGCGCTATGCCTTCCCTATTCCGGGCCGCGTCGCAATCATCACAGGCGTGAGCGATGCGCGCCGCATTCCCGGCATCGAAGAGGTCATCGTGACCGTCGAACCCGGCGATGAAATCAGCCCGCCCACCCATTCCGGCTGCACGGCCGCAATGGTTCTCGCCACCGGCAACACCGTCGAAGCCGCCCGCGCCAGCGCCGCCATGGCTTTAGCCGCACTCAAAATCGAAACCGTCGCGGCATGAAACGCGCGCCGGAACTGGGCCCCGCGACACTCGGGTCGGGAAAGCTAAACGTCTTCGCCCTGTTTCACTTGAACCTGGCGTTTTCCTCGATCGAGGAAGAGCAGCGCCCCGAAGTCGTCGAGCGTTGCTATTGGCCGTTGCTGCGACTGCCCGATGCCATCGACGCGCCGCTAGCCATCGAAGCGACCGGTTACACGCTTGAGACCATCGCCGCCATAGACGCAAGTTGGATCGCCGAACTCCGCCGTCTCGTTTCGACGGGGCGTGTCGAATTCATCGGCTCGGGCTACGCTCAACTCATCGGCCCGCTCGTGCCCGCAAACGTCAACGACGCCAATCTGACGCTCGGCAACGTCGTCTACGAACGCCTGCTCGGCATTCGCCCCTCGATCGCGCTTGTCAACGAGCAAGCTTACGCGGCGGGTCTTGTACCGCTTTATCTCGACGCCGGTTACCGCGCTTTGTTGATGGATTGGGACAACGTCGCCGCGCACCACCCGGAATGGAATCCTAAGCTGCGCTTTTATCCGCAACGCGCACGCGGCGTCGACGGCAGCGAAATTGCGCTGCTTTGGACGCACACCATGGCGTTTCAAAAACTGCAGCGCTTGGCCCACGGCGACATCGAACACGTCGACTACGCGGCCTACATCGAAAATCAACGCGGTCACGACCCGCGCCTCCTGCCGCTTTACAGCAACGACGCGGAGATCTTCGACTTCCGCCCCAAACGCTTTCACACCGAAGAAGCGCTGCAAACCGGCGAATGGCAGATCATTGCGCAGGCCTGGGGCCGCTTAGCCCGGTCCGCGCGCACACGCTTCGTCAAACCGTCCGAAGCGCTCGCCTTCACCGACAACGAAGCGGCGAACCAGCTCCTCGATCTCCAAACCGCCGACTACCCCATACCGGTCAAAAAACACAAGAAATACAACATCACGCGCTGGGCCGTGTCCGGCCGCGACGACCTTGCGATCAACGCCGCTTGTCACCGCCTGCATCGCGGCCTAACGCAACGCAACGTCAACGATCCCAAGGCATGGCGCGAACTGTGTTATCTGTGGTCGAGCGATTTCAGAACGCACATCACGCCGGCACGCTGGAACAGATATCGCGAGCGCTTGGCGGCAGCGGAAAATGCCTACGCCGCACCGCCGACGGCCTTGCCCGAACCGCTCGCCAAACCCGCGCTTCGCACCGAACAAAAATGGCTCGAAATCGAAACGCCGTCGCTCTGCGCCGTGCTCAATCGCCGCCGCGGCCTTGCGATCCATGAGATCCGCGCCCGCGACGATCGACGGCCCGCCATGCTGGGCTCGCTGCTCCACGGTCACTACGACACCATCGACCTACAGGCCGATTGGTATACCGGAAACTGCGTCTTCGAGGCGCCCGGCACGCCCAAAATTACCGACCTCGAATGGGCCGAGCCGCACATCTATGGCGACGCAGAAACCGCCGACGCCATCGTTGAAACTGAAATCGCGACCCCGCTCGGCCCCATTTTCAAACGCCTGCGCTTCGCCGCCCACGAACCCCGCGTCGACTTCGATCTGGTATTGTCGTGGAAAGAAATGGGCCGCGGCTCGCTGCGGCTGGGACATTTCCTGCTCAACCCGGCGGCCTTCGACCTCGAGCGCCTGAGCTTCTCAACCCACAATGGCGGCCGTCGCGCCGAAACCTTCCCGCTCGCTCATGAAACCGTCGACCACGGCAAGCCCGTGTCCTTCCTGGTCTCCGCCTCCTCCGGTCTCGGACTGACCGAAGGCTCGATCGAAGTCGGCGACGACAGCCGTTCGTTCCGCATCCTGGTCGATCAAACGGTCGCGCCGCTGATCGGGCTGGTGCATCATGAACGCATCGGCGACAGCATCTTTTCGCGCCTATTGCTGTCTGCGCTTGAACTCGACGACACGCGCAAACCCGAACCAAGCGCAACGCCGCGCCATTACCGCTTCTCCCTGCTTCTGCAGACCTAGGAGCCGGCCGGAATTAACCTCTTATTCGCTATAACTTTGATCGGCGTTAACCAAAACTGGCTACCCTTCGTAAGAGTTCTCCTCCTGCGATCGGGTCTCCCATGACTGCCGCCCTGCACCAGCCACTTTACGCCAGCGACGACGACGAGGCCCTGCCCGGCGCTTACGGTGTGTTCCAACAAACCCGGGATTTCAGAAACCCGGTCATGGACCTCAACGATCGCGTTGTCCTCGTCACCGGCGGCACGGGCTCGTTCGGCAAACACTTCGTGCGCAGCGTCATCGCGCAGTACAAGCCCAAGAAACTGATCATCTTCTCGCGCGACGAACTCAAGCAATACGAGATGGCGCAGTCCTTCCCGCAAGATCGCTATCCCTTCATGCGCTACTTCATCGGCGACGTTCGCAGCGCCGACCGCCTCGAAATGGCGATGCGCGATGTCGATTACGTTGTCCACGCCGCGGCCATGAAGCAAGTGCCGATCGCCGAATACAACCCCTTCGAATGCATCGCGACCAACGTCATCGGCGCCGAAAACGTCGTGCAAGCCGCCATCCGCCGCGGCGTTAAGCGCGTCGTCGCTCTGTCGACCGACAAGGCCGCCAACCCGATCAATCTTTACGGCGCATCAAAACTAGCAGCCGACAAGATATTCGTCGCTGCGAACAATCTTTCGGGCGCCGACGGTTGCCGCTTTTCCGTCGTACGCTATGGCAATGTCGCCGGCTCCCGCGGCAGCGTCATGCCGTTCTTTCAAAAACTGATCTCCGAAAAAGCCGAAGCCCTGCCGATCACCGATGCGCGCATGACGCGTTTTTGGATCACGCTCACGCAAGGCGTAAATCTTGTTCTTTCCTCCATGTCGCTGATGCAGGGCGGCGAGATTTTCGTCCCGAAAATCCCGTCTCTGAGCACGTCAGAACTCGCCCGCATCATGGCGCCGCACCTGCCGCACAAGATCATCGGCATTCGCCCCGGCGAAAAGCTCCACGAAATCATGATACCGGCCGACGATGCGCGCCAAACGCTCGAGCTCGCAGACCGCTACGTGATCCTGCCGAGCTTTTTCCCGATCCAGCGCGAGTCCTATATCGAGCATGGCGCGAAACAGGTTCGCGAAGGCTTCGCCTATACGAGCGACGCCAACCCCGAGCGCCTGGACGCCCGCATGCTGCAACACATGTTGGCCGACGCATTCGCATGAGCCCATTTTTGCCCTATGGCCGCCAGGTCATTGAGGATGACGACATTGCAGCGGTGGTCGATGCACTGCGCGGCGAATATCTAACGACCGGCCCACGCGTCGCGCAGTTCGAGCGCGCACTGGCTGAAACCACGGGCGCCAAGCACGCAGTCGCTTGCGCCAACGGCACCGCCGCCCTGCATCTCGCGGCCCGCGCTCTGAACCTGGGACCGGGAACCGCAACCATCGTCCCGGCGATCACCTTCTTGGCCACCGCCAACGCCGTGCGTCTTAACGGCGGCGACGTGATTTTCGCCGACGTTGATCCCAACTCCGGCTTGATGCGCCCGCAAGACCTTGCTGAAGCGCTTGCGCGCGCACCCGGCGAAACCGCCAACGCCGTCTTCAATGTTCACCTTGCCGGCCAATGCGGCGACCTGGCCGGCATTCGCGCCATCGCACGCGATCACCATCTGCGCATCGTGGAAGATGCCTGTCACGCCGTCGGCACCACTTACACAAGCCACAACACCGAACTGTGCCGCGTTGGCGACAACAGCTTCTCCGATTTGACCTGCTTCTCGTTCCATCCCGTCAAAACGATCGCAATGGGCGAAGGCGGCGCCGTCACGACCAACGACGAGACCTTGGCAAGAATCCTAGCACTCGATCGCAGCCATGGGATGACGCGCGACACCGCGGATTTCGTGCAACCCGACGAAGCCTTCGGCGACGATCGCGAGGCCTATCCCTGGTACTACGAAATGCAAACCCCGGGATTGAACTATCGCATCCCGGATATCCTTTGCGCCCTGGGTCTAAGCCAGCTCAAGAAACTCGCGCGCTTCGCAAACCGCCGCCGCGAACTTACCGCCCGCTACGACCGCGAACTCGCACGCCTATCGCCCCACGTAACGCCGCTGGCGCGCACGCCAAACGTCAACGCCGCTTGGCACCTTTATGTGGCTTTGATTGATTTTCGTGCCTTGCACACCGACCGCGCGTCGGTGATGCGCAAGTTGGCGTCGCAGGGCATCGGCACGCAAGTGCATTACTTCCCGGTGTACCGTCAGCCCTACTATCGCGACATCGATCCGCAACTGACACTGCCGGGCGCCGACGAATACTACCGCCGCACCCTCAGCCTGCCGCTCTTTCCAAGTATGAGCGACGAAGATCCCGCGCGCGTCATCGACGCGCTCGCCACGGCGTTAAAACTTTAGACCTTTTCGTCGACTTCGTGACGAACCTTTTCTTCCATCTGCTGGCGGAACTGCGCCCGGCGCAAAATGTCTTCGGACGGCCACTGCCAGACGACTTCACCCGTATCTGCTTCCACGGAGCGATAGACGAAGCCTTGCGTGGCGTCATCGTGCGCAATCCGCAATTGCCGCTCTGCGGCCCGCATCGCAGCCTCGGACCGCGCGGCGTCGCGGCTGTCCCCACGGCTGTCTTTCGAACTTTGATTGTCGGCTTGAGTTTTCTTCGGCGGCTCGATGTGTTCCGCGGGGCGCACAGGCGCCACACGTGGCACGACCGGCATTGAAGATGGCATCTGAACGGCATCAGTCATGATCTATGTCCTTCCCTATCCGCGCGCGCCTCAATCTCCTTCAAAATCAAAAAGCAGTACGCGGCCGACGCCACACTTGAAGTCACTCCCCCAAGCGTGGGAAATGCGAGGCCGGTATTACGCACCGGCCTCGCTCTCACTCAAAAACCGCTATTAGCGGAACAGGCTCAGAAGCGTCTGCGGACCCTGATTGGCGATCGACAACGCCTGCACGCCCAACTGTTGCTTCGTCTGCAACGCCGTCAAGCGAGCGCTTTCCGTCGCGAGATCGGCGTCCACGAGGTTGCCGATGCCGTTCTGCAGTTCGTCAGACAGTTTCGCCACAAACGACTTGTGGATGCCGAGCTTCTTGGAGTCGGTACCAAGCTGCGCCAACGCCAAGTTCAAGGCGCTCAGCGACGTTTCGATGGTCGCAACCAGCGTGCTCGCTGCGGCGGCCGTGGTGATCGTGTCGCCGGCGGCAACAGTCACAATCGAACCACCGAGCGACAAGTTGCGGCCGGTCGCCGTCACGGACGAAGTGCCGTCCGCGTTGGCCAGGGCCTGCACGTTGGCGTTCGTGCCATCAACGAGGTTTGTTCCGTCGAAGCCGGCATTGTCCAAGATCGTCGTGATCTGATCTCTCAGAGCGACGAAATCGGCATTGTACGCGGCGCGGGCATTCGCGTCGATCGCGGTGTCCTTTGCGGCCAATGCCTTCTCTTTCATTTCCTTCAACAGGTCGCCGACGCTGGTACCGGCGGCAAGACCGGTGTCCACGACGCTGATTGAACGGTTCAAGCTGTTCGTGACGACGCCGAACGCTGCAACGTCATTGCGCAGACTTTGCGCAATGGCGAAGATCGCACCGTTGTCCTTCGGACCGCTGATCTTCAAACCGGTGTTGATGCGGTTCTGAACTTCAGCCAGATCTTTGTTGGTTTGGTTCAGGTTCTGAAGAGCGACCGCAGCGCCGTAGTTTGTATTGACCGAAAGCATGGGAATCTCCGTTCTGGTCGGTTTTAGGCATTTTGCCCTTGGAGCGTTTTGCCCCGTCGACCAAGCTCGCAAGCCGCGTACCTGAAAAACGCGCGAGCTTTATTCAGAGAGTCTCAACCAACGAAACGGCGCGTCCGGGCGAATTGTCCGTTTCGAAGACGATTTTTTCACTGTCCGTCGCGCCCGTGGGCCGCAAAACCTGGCAAGAATTGCCCGGCACAAACTGCCCGGCCCGGCAAAAATTGCCGTGCAAACGAAAAGCGGCGCCCACGTGGCGCCGCTCGCTGAACGATACTCATTCGAAACTAGTTGCGGAACAAGCTCAGAATGGCTTGCGGCGCGGCATTCGCGATCGACAGCGCTTGGATGCCAAGCTGCTGCTTCGTCTGAAGCGATTGCAGCTTTGCGCTCTCCTTTGCGAGATCCGCATCGACCAAGTTCCCGATCCCGTGTTCCAACTCGTCCGACAGCTTTGCGATGAAAGTCTTGTGCAAATCGACTTTCTTCGCGTCGGTACCCAGCTGCGAAAGCGCCAAGTTCAGTGCATTGAGCGAAGCCTCGATCGTTGAAATCATCGTGCTGGCGTTCACAGCCGTAGAAATCGTCGCCGTCGCCGTCAGCGAGACAATGGCACCGCCCAGTGAGAGGTTCCGCGTCGCAACGGTGATGTACGAGTTGCCATCCGCATTGGCTAGCGCATGAATGTCGGTTACCGAACCGTCGAGCAGGTTGCTGCCGTCAAATCCGGAATTCTGAATTGTCTTCGTGATCTGATCGCGAAGTGCCGTGAAGTCGGCGTCATAGGCAGCTCTCGCGTTCGCATCGATCGAAGGATCCTTCGCCGCCAGGGCCTTTTCCTTCATTTCCTTCAAGAGATCGGAAATGGTCGTACCGGCCGCAACCGCCGTATCCGCAACGCTCATCGCGCGGTTCAAGCTTTGCGTGACGGCGCCCAAGGCTTGGACGTCCATGCGCATGTTCTGAGCGATCGCCCAGATTGCGCCGTTGTCTTTTGGTCCCGCAATTTTGAGACCGGTGTTGATGTGGTTTTGAACGCCGGCCAGATCTTTGTTGGTCTGGTTGAGATTTTGGAGCGCAATCATCGCCCCGTAGTTTGTGTTGACACTGATCATCTGTCTCTTCCTTCCATTCTGGACTCAAATTGGACGAACGGTTTCAAGGCGTTCAACCTCAGGTATTTCAATGGCAACGCCCGTGCCACATCGAAAAACGGCGGCAAACCAGGGAAAATTTCAAGGCGGCGGCGGCCGGTCCCGATCGTTTGCAATTTTTGCCGGGCACACTTCGCGTGCATGGTCAATTTTTTCCTCATCGCTACGCCGCCGGACGCTGAGCAAGACCCGCAATGATCGACTTGTTGACGTCGATCAGCGGTTCAAGCGACGCATCGGTCCGCGCAACTTCGCTTGAGAAGCGCGAAACCCACAGCGATAGAGAGATGAACTGCGCCCGCAGCGCAGGCGGCAGTTGATTGCCCTCGTTCGAACAATCGGCCGCAAGCGTGCTCCACATGCGCCGGTTCCAATCCAACGCATCCATCAAGGTCGCCAAATCGGAACGCCCCTTCTTATTGGCTTCTATGAGCGCCTGCGTCACCTGCACGAACAACCGGTACTCGGTGTCGCGCGGATGCTCCGCGTTACGCTGCGCTTTTTGGTAAGCTTGAAGGGACATAGCTGAGCCTTTCTGCCTCGAAATCGAATAACTGCCGGCACTTGATCAAGGCCTTGTAATACTGGCCCTGCAAAACGTCTCTCGAGATGGCGACACATGTCGCCAGCGCTTCGCGGTCGGTGATCGCGTTCATGAACTCCGACATGCGCGTAACATATTCCTCATAGTGCCCCTCGGATTGGTCGAGATCCAAATAGAGCATCATTATCGGGAAATAGATGCGCTTGGCCGGCGTATTCGCGTCTTCCGCCTGAAGAATGTCGCGGTCGCGCAAGATCGAAGCTTTGTTCTCAATCACGAGACTGACGCGGCGATCGCCATTCGTCAGCACGGCGCCGTTCAGAACGAATTTTTCACCGGGCTTAAGAGAAAGTTTCAATGGCATTTTGCTTCTATCGCGCTCCTGATGCGCGCCCCTGCTTAGGGTTGTCGTTGCGTCAACCATACGAGAGCACGGTTAAGAAACCGCTTCCAGATTGTTCGGCAATGCATCGAAATTGATGAATGAATCCCTACACTACAGGCGCACCTTGCCCCCACAGCCTTAGCGTCGAATTAATGGCCGGCGCTTATCATCTGTAGACAGAACATCAGCCTAAGGATGATCGGCATGACTGCCAAACCCGCGTCCGGTAAAAAGCGCGCGCGCTTGTCGGCGCAAAACGATGGCGCGGCCGTCCCTTCGCGGATCGCAGAAGCGCAAAACGGACCGACGCCGCCGCGCGAGGCGCTTTTTGCAATGCGCAAAGCCGTCGATCACTACAAGAAGGGCGAATGGGCGCCCGCCGCGATCGCCGCCGCGGAAGCTGCCGATGTGGACGCCAAATACGCCTCCGCCTTTCATCTCCTGGCGCTTGCGCTCGACAATTTGGGCCAACGCCACCAAGCCTTTACGATGTATGAACGCGCCATCGCGCTCGATCCCCACGACCCCGACCTTTATCTAAACATCGGAACCGCCGCCTGGGGCCTTGGCCTCTATGACGGCGCGGACAAATCGTTCCGCGCCTACATGGAAATGCGGCCGGAGTGCCCGAAGGGATACAACAATCTCGCAGGCTGCCTTCGCGACAAGGGCGAACTTGACGCTGCGATCGAGCTCACGCGCGACGCTTTATTCCGAATGCCCCAATCCGCCGAACTCTGGAATACGCTCGGCACGATCATGGGCGAAATCTGCAACTTCAAAGACGCGATCACTTTTTACGGTGAAGCCCAACGGCTCGATCCGACAATGTCGCGCGCATTTCACAATATGGGCCACGCCCTCAGCCATGTCGGCCCCTTCGACGATGCCATCGCCAACTTCACGCGTGCGCTCGACCTCTGCCACATCGATTCGGAGCGCGCCGAAATCCTTCACGCCCGCGGGCTCTGTTACGCCGCTATGGGAAAGCTGCCCGAGGCCTGGCCGGAATACGAAGAACGCCACAACCCGCGCTTCAGCCAATCGAACCACTTCGCAGTGGCCGCCCCGCGTTGGGACGACGAAGATCTGACCGGCCGCAAACTCCTCGTCGTCGGCGAACAAGGCCTGGGCGACGAGATCATGCTGGCGGGCCTAATCCCGGACCTGATCGAACGCGTCGGCCCTGACGGCAAAGTGATGATCGCCTGCGATCACCGCCTCGTCCCTTTGTTTCAGCGCTCGTTCCCGCAAACGATCGTCGGCCTTGAAGGCCATACCAAACACAACGCCAAGCCCGTGCGCGTCGTCCAGTGGGCGACCGGCGACCTCAAGCCCGATTTCTACACGCCGATGGGTTCGCCGCTGCAAAAGCTGCGCAGCCGCGTCGAAGACTTCCCGCAAGGTCGCGCCTTTTTGAAGCCCGACCCGAGCCGCGTGTTCTTCTGGCAAGATCGCTTGGCCGCGTTGGGCACCGGCCCGTTCATCGGCATTTGCTGGCGCTCGATGTTGATGACGACCCAGCGCAAGAAATTCTTCAGCGCGCTCGAGCTTTGGGCGCCGATCCTTGAAAACACCGGCGCCAAATTCGTCAACCTGCAATACGGCGACTGTAAAGCCGAGCTCGACTACGTGCGCGACAAGTTCGGCGTCGTCATCCACAATTTCGAAGATCTCGATCTAAAGATGAACCTCGACGACAACGCGGCCCTCTGCGCCGCGCTCGATCTCGTCGTTGCGGCGCCGACCGCCGCCGCAGCGCTTGCCGCCGCAACCGGCACCGAAACCTGGTTCTTGACGGCCGGGCGCGTGTGGCCGCAGCTCGGCACCGATCACTATCCTTGGTATTCGAAGACGCGCGTTCTGACGCCGGAGAAATTCGGCGACTGGCCCGCGTTGATGACGGAACTCTCCGTCGAGATCGACCGCTTCATCAACCGTTGATCGACCGGCCGCTCACCACGGCCGTACGCGCTCTTCCGGCTTGAGATACATTTTATCGCCCGGCTTCACGCCGAACGCTGCATACCACGCATCGATATTGCGCACCGCGCCGTTGACGCGCGCCTCGGCCGGCGAGTGCACGTTGCTGACGATCTGGTCGCGCAAGCGCTCTTCTCGATATTTCGTGCGCCACGACTGGGCATAGGCGAGAAAGAACCGTTGATCGCCGCTCAACCCGTCGATCACGGGCGCCGGCTTACCGCCGAGCGCAAGCTTATAAGCGTCATAGGCGATGATCAGCCCTGCAAGATCGGCGATGTTTTCGCCCAACGTTTGTTGACCGTTGATGGCAAACCCCTTGATCGGCTGATACGTGTTGTATTGCGCGACGAGCTTCTGCGCTTCCGCCGTGTAGCGCGCGGCATCCTCTTTCGTCCACCAATCGCGCAACACGCCCTTGGCATCCGATTTGCGGCCCTGGTCGTCGAAGCCGTGGCTCATTTCATGACCGATCGTCGCGCCGATCTCGCCGTAGTTCGAGGCCATGTCGGCCCGCGGATCGTAATAGGGCGCCTGAAGAATGCCCGCCGGAAACACGATCTCGTTGCGCTGCGGCCAATAATAGGCGTTGTTCTCCTGCGGCACCATCAGCCACTCATGCGTGTTGATCGGCCCGCCGAGCTTGTTGGTGTCATAGTCCCAAGCCCATTGCTGCGCTCGCAGTGTGTTGCCGAACAAGTCGCCGCGATCGATGGCAAGCTTCGAATAATCCTTCCACGTATCGGGATAGCCGATCTTCGCTTCGAAGGCCGCGAGCTTCGCATGCGCTTCTTTTTTGGTCGACGCGCTCATCCATGCGGCCTTGTCGATCAAGTTGCCAAGCGCCGTCCGGAAATGACCGACCATGGTCACCACGTCCGCTTTGGCCGCGGCAGGGAAATGACGCGCCACATAAAGCTGCCCCAAAGGCTCGCCCATGGTGTTGGACAGCAAATCCATGCCCCGCCGCCAGCGCTCCTGCTGTTGCGGCTGCCCACGCACGATCGTGCCGTAAAAGGCGAACCGCTCTGCGTCGAACGCTTTGGGCAAGTACGGGCTGTACGCGGCAAGCGCATGATAGCGCAGATACGCTTTCCATTGCGGTAAAGGCGCGGCGTCGATCAATTTTGCGATCGCAACCAACGTATCCGGTTGGCCGATCAGAAACGCCGTCTGCTTGCCGAGTCCCGCGGGCGCCAGCACGAGGTTCCAACTATACCCCGTACCCAACCCATCGAACTTGGACTTCGGCCACAGATTGTACCCGAGCTCGTCGTCGCGCGCTTTCTCGAGCGGCCAATGCGCCTTCGCCACGTCGGTTTCAAACGCAAGCACCCAACCGGCTTGCTCGCCCGCATTCGTCGCGCCCGCAAGTTTGAGCATACGCTCGACATGGGCGCGGAATTGCTCGCGCAGCTTTTTGAATTCGGCCGTGTCCTTCAGGTAATAGTCGCGGTCGGCAAAGCTCAAGCCTGACTGCGAGAACCGGAACAGATAGCGGTTGGGATTTTTCGCATCGATATCGACATAGCCGCCGACCGGCGTTTCGATCCCGTTGCGCATCGCCATGCCCAGACGCGTCGCCAGCTCCGCCCGCGTGTTCATGGCCTCGATAGCGTCGAGTTCGGATTTGACCGGCGACAGCCCCTTCGCCTCGATCGCCGCCTCGTCCATAAAGCTGCCGTAGAAATCGCCGATCTTCTGCGCGACGCTCCCGGGCGCGGCCTTTGACTGGGCTGCCGCTTCAACGATGGCGCGCAGCCGCGGCTTCAACAGGTTGTCGATAGTCAAATCGATGCCGGTAAACGTGCGGTCTGGCGGTATCTGTTCCGTCTTGAGCCACGTACCCACGACATAGCGGAAGAAATCGTCGCCGGGCTTCACCGTCGCATCGATACTGGCCATATCCTGGCCCCAAGTGCCGTAGTCCGGCTTGCCTGCATCGGCGGCGAGAGCAGTAGCCGCAAGTGAGGCAACCAAAGCGGCGGCGGTCAGTGTTAAGCTGCGCATGAGTTTTCCCGGGCGATAAATAGCGACGAAACCTGAGGGGAGTATCCCGGGCCGTAACGTCAAACAAAAGCGCCAGCGCGCTCACGTTTGGGTGAATTCCCCACTTGTCTTGCGCGCGCGCGGCCGAGCCCCTAGGGTTTGGCCAAAGGCCATTCCACAACCTGCCAGGGAATCCCATGAAAAAGTTCGAAGGCACCAACAACTACATCGCGACCGACGACCTGCGCATCGCCGTCAACGCAGCGATCACGCTCGAGCGCCCTCTCCTCATCAAGGGCGAACCCGGCACCGGCAAGACGGTTCTAGCCTTCGAAGTCGCCAAGGCGATCGGCGTGCCGATCATCCAATGGCACATCAAATCGACGACCAAGGCCCAGCAAGGCCTCTACGAATACGACGCCGTCAGCCGCCTGCGCGACAGCCAGCTGGGCGACGCGCGCGTCAAGGACATCAAGAACTACATCGCCAAGGGCAAATTGTGGGAAGCCTTCACGAACGACGCCCGCCCC
>JAIOQG010000189.1 GCA_021413465.1 Alphaproteobacteria bacterium
AACCGACGAACGCGTCGGCGAAGGCGTCGCCGCAATCCCGATGATCCTGGCGACGGGCGCCGTGCATTCCCATCTCGTCAAGACGCGCATGCGCACTTTCACCTCGATCAACGTGCGCTCCGCCGAATGCATGGACACGCATTACTTCGCCGTGCTGATCGGTGTCGGCGCAACGACGGTCAACGCCTATCTCGCACAGGAATGCATCGCCGACCGCCACGCGCGCGGCCTGTTCGGCAAGCGCGGACTTGGCGAATGCGTCAAGCGCTATCTCGATTGCGTCGATGCCGGTTTGCTCAAAATCATGTCGAAGATGGGCATTTCGGTCATCTCGTCCTATCGCGGCGCCTACAATTTCGAAGCCGTCGGCCTCTCGCGTTCGATGGTCGCCGAATACTTCCCCGGCATGCCCTCGCGCATTTCCGGCATCGGCCTCGGCGGCATTCAAAAGCGCGCCTTTCGCAATCACCTGCACGCCTTCGACGAAGAAGTGACGGCGCTGCCGATCGGGGGGCTCTATCGCTATCGCAAGGGTGGCGAGGCGCACGCGCATTCGGCGGAGACGATCCATCTTCTGCAAAGCGCGGTCGGTCAGGAAAGCTATCAACTCTTCCGAAAATACTCGGAAACCATTCGCGCCACGCCGCCGACCAGCCTGCGCCATCTCATGGATTTCCGTCCACGGGGACGTACGCCGGTTGCGATCGAAGAAGTGGAATCGATCACCGAGATCCGCAAACGCTTCGTCACCCCCGGCATGTCGCTGGGCGCGCTCTCGCCCGAAGCCCACGGCACGCTCAACATCGCCATGAACCGCATCGGCGCGAAATCGGACTCCGGCGAAGGCGGCGAAGACCCGGCGCGCTTCAAACCGCGTCCGAACGGCGACAACGCGAATTCCGCGATCAAGCAAATCGCCTCGGGCCGCTTCGGCGTCACCGCGGAATATCTGAACCAATGCCGCGAAATCGAAATCAAAATCGCCCAAGGCGCCAAGCCGGGCGAGGGCGGCCAGCTGCCCGGTTTCAAAGTGACGGAGATGATCGCGAAGTTCCGCCACGCCACACCGGGCGTGATGCTGATCTCGCCGCCGCCGCATCACGACATCTATTCGATCGAAGACCTGGCGCAGCTGATCTACGACCTAAAGCAGATCAACCCGACCGCCCGCGTCTGCGTAAAGCTCGTCGCCTCGACCGGCATCGGCACGATTGCCGCCGGCGTCGCGAAAGCCAAGGCCGACATCATCCTGATCTCAAGCAATGTCGGCGGCACCGGCGCCTCGCCGCTCACCTCCATCAAATACGCCGGCGTCCCGTGGGAAATGGGCCTCACCGAAGCGAACCAGCTTCTCACGCTCAACAACCTGCGCCATCGCATCGTCTTGCGCACCGACGGCGGCTTGCGCACCGGCCGCGACATCGTCATGGCCGCGATGATGGGCGCGGAGGAATATGGCATCGGCACCGCCTCGCTCATCGCCATGGGCTGCATCATGGTGCGCCAGTGCCATTCGAACACTTGTCCCGTCGGCGTGTGCACGCAAAACGAAGAACTGCGCAAAAAATTCACCGGCTCGGCCGAAAAGGTCGTGAACTTGATGAGCTTCATCGCCGAAGAAGTGCGCGAGATCTTGGCCTCCCTCGGCTTCCGCTCGCTGAAGGAAGTCATCGGCCGCACCGATCTGTTGGCCCAGGTCAACCGCGGCGCCCACGACCTCGACGACCTCGACTTGAACCCGCTGCTCGTGCAGGCCGATCCCGGGCCCCATCCGCGCTATTGCACGATCGAGGGACGCAATGAAGTGCCCGACACGCTCGACAAGGAAATCGTGCGTGACGCGAAACGCTTCCTCGAAGACGGCGAAAAGATGCAACTCGCCTACACCGTGCGCAACACGATGCGCGCCATCGGCACCCGCACGTCGCATCATATCGTGCGCAAATACGGTATGAAGGGATTGAACCCGGGGCAGCTGACGGTCGATCTGCGCGGCTCGGCCGGCCAATCGCTCGGCGCCTTCGCGGTGCAAGGCTTGAAGCTGAAAGTCTTCGGCGACGCCAACGACTATGTCGGCAAAGGCCTCTCGGGCGCCACCATCGTCGTGCGCCCCATGGTCTCAAGCCCGCTCGAAAGCCAAGACAACACGATCATCGGCAACACGGTGCTCTACGGCGCGACGGCGGGCAAACTCTTCGCCGCCGGCCAAGCCGGCGAACGCTTCGCCGTGCGCAACTCCGGTGCGCACGCCGTGGTCGAAGGCTGCGGCTCGAACGGCATCGAATACATGACCGGCGGCATCGCGGTGATCTTAGGCACCATCGGCGAAAACTTCGCCGCCGGCATGACGGGCGGCATGGCCTTCGTGCGCGACGCCGCCAACGACTTCGCCGTCAAAGTGAACCCCGACACGGTCGTCTGGCAGCGCCTCGCCTCGACCTATTGGGAAGACCTGCTCGTCGCCCTTATCGAAGAACACGCCGCCGAAACCGGCTCCCGCCACGCCAAACGCATCGTCCAACAATGGGACCTCGAACGCACCCGCTTCTGGCAAGTATGTCCGAAGGAGATGCTCCAGCGATTGAAACACCCGTTGAGCGACGAACCGGTGGCGGCAAGGGCGTGAAGAGGCCAAAGTTTCGCCTGCCGAAGCCAACGTAATCAGGCTAAATTAGCGGAACCAAGTTTCGTTGGGCATAGCAATGCGCACGGTCAACATAAGTGAGGCAAAGGCCCGGCTTTCGAGCCTGGTCGATAAGGCGGCAAAGGGCGAACCCTTCATCATTGCCAAATCGGGAAAGCCTCTCGTCAAAGTGGTCGCTCTCGACGCACCTGATGTGTCGCAGCGTCGGCCGCTCGGCTTCATGGCGGGCGAGATCGAGGTACCCGACGATTTCGATCGCATGGGCCAAGACGATATTGAACGCATGTTCGGCAACGGCGCGTGAAGGTACTCCTCGACACGCACCCTTTGCTGTAGACGGCGGGCGAACCCGAAAAACTTTCGACCGAAGCGCGAGCGATCCTCCAGGAAACGGGCGCCGAATTTTGCTTCAGCGCCGCGAGCCTGTGGGAAGTCGCGATTAAGCACAAACTAAACCGCCCGGATTTTCGCGTCGAACCACGCCGGCTACGCCGCGGCTTGCTCGACAACGGCTGGCACGAAATCGCAATGACGAGCGAGCACGCGATTGCCGCCGGCGAACTCCCGCCGCTGCACAAAGATCCGTTCGACCGCATGATGCTGGCGCAAGCGCAAATCGAAGGCGTCACGCTTCTGACGTCCGACGACATCGTGGCCCGCTACGGCGCACCCGCGCGCTTGGTTTAGCGGCGGCGTGTCTTTCGCTACTCCGCCGGCGTCAGCTTCACCCGCAACTCCCGCACGCGATCGAGCAGCGGCTGCAGCGCCTCGACCTTCGCGCCGTGGTCGAACTTGACCGTCTTGGTGCCGCCTGAGCCTTCAACCGACAAAGACTCCGCCCCGCCGTCGGCGCAATCGGGACAGCCGATCACCTCCGGCAAACCGTCGAACTTCGCGGCAGCAGCGAGGCGCACGATCTCTTGCCATTCGCTCGCGTTGAGGGGCGCCGTAAAGCGCTGCGTGGGCAGAACGGCGCCGCCACGACCGCCACGACTTTCGCGCACGAGAACCGCTTCGCCCGCCGCGATCTCAAGGCGTGTGGAACAATAACCCACGCACATGCCGAACGACGTCGTCGATACCACGCGCACAACGCCGCTCGCGTCCTTTGCCCCGTTGTCGCAGGCCGCGAGACCCAGAGCCGCCACGACGGCAACGATCAATCCAAAACGCGCGCGAATGTTCATCACCTGCTCCTTGCCGCAGTCAAAGATCCGGCGGCACCTTATCCAACATGTCGTTCAAAAATGCGGCAGCGGGTTGTCGTCGCATAATTTTGACGTGCGCTCATTTACACCCGGGTATAAATATGCCAATTACACCCGGATGAAACACCGGAAAGAGCCTCCGCCATGTCGGACAAAGCAAACAGAAAAGCGGCACTCGCCTCTTACAAGGAACGCAAAACCCCTGCGGGCGTCTACGCCGTGAAGTGCGCCGTGTCCGCCCGCGTCTGGGTCGGGCATTCCGCCAACCTGGGCGCCGTCCGCAACCGCCTCTGGTTCACGCTCCAAACCGGCAGCCACGTCGACCCCCAAATGCTCGCCGACTGGAAAGCGCACGGCCGCGAAAGCTTCACTTTCGACATCCTCGACACCGCCAAGGACGACGACACACCTTACGACCGGGACGTTTTTCTCAAAGACCGCACCGCCCACTGGCGCACTCAGCTGGGCGCGCTCCCAGTCTAACCGTGGCAAAGGCGGGGCAGGGCCCAGCCCCCTCCCGCCCGAAATCAAGCTTGCCTTGCGTGTGTCACGGCGCTGCCCGTATTCCTAGCGCCCATGGGGGAATCGCCGCCGCCGACTGTCACCGCCGCCTCACGCACGCGCCGTTATCGCGTCGCGGGGATGAGCGGCGTCAACTGCGTGGTGCGGGTTGAGCGCGCCCTGATGGCGTTCCCCGGCGTCGAAAGCGCCACCGTCGATCTCGAGCGCGCCGAAGTGCTCGTCCGCGCCGTCGACGATCTCGACGAACTAGCCCTTGCCGACGCGGTTGAGCACGCCGGCTACACGCTGCTCTTGAACGCGACCGCGCAAGACGAACAACGCGAACCGTTCGACCCACCGCCAGAACCGTTGCCGCAAGACGCGCCCGCGTTGAACGATGCGCCGGCGCGCACCTGGTGGGATCGCCTGCCGCCCGCGGCGAGCGTGTGGTTCGTCGCCTCGCGCGCGGCTTTGGCGGCGCTCGCCTTCTCGCTCGTGCTGACCGTGCTGTACCGCTTCCTCGCGCCGCCGTTCACGCTGTTGATGTTCGGCCAATCGCTGTTCGACGGCAAAACGATCTATCAAACCTGGGTCCCGCTCGAACGCATCTCGCCGAACTTGGTGCGCGCCGTTATCGCTTCCGAAGACAACGAGTTCTGCCGCCACTGGGGCTTCGATTTCAAAGAGCTGCAAGACGCGTGGGAACAGGCGCAAGACGGCGGCCGCCTGCGCGGCGCCTCGACCATCAGTCAGCAGACGGCAAAGAACGTCTTCCTATGGTCGGGCCGCTCGTTCGTGCGCAAAGGCCTCGAAGCCTATTTCACGCTTCTCATCGAAACGCTGTGGCCTAAGCGGCGCATCATGGAAGTCTATCTCAACGTCATCGAATGGGGCCCCGGCATCTTCGGCGCCGAAGCGGCCTCGCGCCATTGGTTCGGCAAATCGGCGGCGCGTCTCACGCCGCTGGAGGCCGCGCGCCTGGCCGCCATTCTGCCCAGCCCCAATCGCTACAAAGCCAATCCGCCGGGGCCTTACGTCAACGGCCGCGGCTACACGATTGCCGCCCGCGCCAACAGCGTGAACCTCTACGGCGAAGACCGCTGCGCGAAACCGTAAGCGCCGATGCCGTCCCCACGCGAAGTCATCCGCGACCTTGCACTCACGCAAGGCTTCGACGCCGTCGGCTTCGCACCGGCGCATTTGGCCGCATCGGTAAGCGCGGGCTTGCGCGAATTCCTCGCCGCCGGTCATCACGGCGATATGGGTTGGCTTGAACTGCGGGCAGGCGAACGCGCCGATCCGAAGACGCTGTGGCCGGGCGCGAAAAGCGCCATCGTGCTGGGGCTTTCCTACGCCCCGGAAAGCGATCCGCTACAGGTGCTCGAACATAAAGACCGCGCCGCCATCTCGGTCTACGCCCAAGGCGCGGACTATCACGACCTCATCAAAAAGCGCCTGAAGCACATGGCGCGCGCCATCGTCAAAGATTTCGGCGGCGATGTGAAAGTCTTCGTCGACACCGCGCCCGTGATGGAAAAACCGCTAGCGCAAGCGGCCGGCCTCGGCTGGCAGGGCAAGCACACCAACCTCGTCAGCCGCGACCACGGCTCGTGGCTCTTCCTCGGCGTCATCTTGACGACGCTTGATCTGGGCGAAGCCGCCAACGAACCCGATCATTGCGGCACGTGCCAGCGCTGCCTCGACGTCTGCCCCACAAACGCATTCACGGCACCCTACAAACTCGACGCGCGCCGCTGCATTTCCTATCTCACGATCGAGCACAAAGGTCCCATCCCGCGCGAACTGCGCCCGTTGATGGGCAACCGCATCTACGGCTGCGACGATTGCTTGGCCGTCTGCCCATGGAACAAGTTCGCCTCCGCCACCAGCGAAACCGCGTTCCATCCCCGCGCGGAACTCGTGGCGCCCCTTCTCGCCGAACTTGCAGCGCTCGACGACGAAAACTTCCGCCGCACCTTTCGCGCCTCGCCCGTCAAACGCATCGGCCGCGACCGCTTCGTGCGCAATGTTCTGATCGCCATCGGCAATTCGAACGAGCCCACGCTCGCAACCGTCGCGGAAAGTCTTTTGGCCGACCCATCGCCGCTCGTGCGCGGCGCCGCCGTCTGGGCGCTTGGCCGCTTGGCGAGCACCATCGCATTCGCCGCACTGCGTGCCCGTCACGCCGAAGCGGAATCCGATGCCGTCGTCCGCGCCGAGTGGAACTAAGCGTCAGTCTCAGCGCGTCTTCTTCACTTCGAGCTTTTCGATTTCGATCCGCGCGCTGACGGCGGCCTCCCGCGCAGCGTCTGCGATCGCTCGGTCGGGATCCGCGGCAAGATTCAGCACCTCAAGAAAATCCTTGCGCGCGCCCGCCTTGTCGCCTTCCGCGGCGCGCAGCAAGCCGCGCTCGACCAACGCTTCCGCATTCGTGGGATCGAGGATCAGCGCCTGCGTGATATCGCCCTTGGCGCCCTGCAAATTCTTCTGTGCCCGCCGCGCGCTCGAGCGCAAGACCAGTGCTTGCAACGAACCGGGTTCCGACACTAACGCCGCCGACAAATCGGCCTCCGCCGCCGACCATTTTTTCTGCGCCGCCGACGCGCGCGCCCGGTCGACCAAGAACTCCGCGTCGCCCGGCATCAGCGCCAACGCCGCGGTGAAAGACGCGGTCGCAAGCTCGGGCTGCCCCGCCAATATCCAGGCATTGCCCGCTTGATCGAGAATCTGCGCCCGCACCTCGCTGCCGCCGGCAGACGCCTTGCGCGCCAATTTGTCGAGCCGCCGTGCCGCTTCGCCGAACTGCTTCAAGCCGACCAACGCGACGGCGGCACAGTGCTCGGCGCCTGCGTCGTCGCCTTCGCCGAGCGCGTTCATGGCGTCCTCCAGCGCTTCGTCGGGGTGACGATCCGCCTTCTTCAGGCAGGCGCTGTACGAGAACGGTTGTGCCGCGACGAGCGCGAGGGCGAGGAGAGCGAGCTTGACCATGGGGGGAGACTTCGCAGACTTTGCGGCAAATTCAAGCCCGAACGCATTTCACGCTCAACGCCACAAGGTCAACCCGGCCAAAATGCCCAGGCTTTTCTGTTTCGGATTGGGATTCAGCGCCCAAACGCTGGCCGCGCGGCTGAAATCCAAGGGCTGGCAGGTGGCCGGCACCACCCGCACCCGCGCGCGCGCCGAAGCGCTTGCAACCCAAGGCATTGAGGCTTTCGTTTTCGCGGCCGACGCGCCGTTGGCCGACGCAGGCGCGGCACTGCATTACGCGACTCACATCCTGACCAGCATTCCGCCAGGCTTGGCGGGCGATCCGGTGCTGGCAAATCACGCGCAAGACTTGTCGGCGCTCAAGCCCGCCGCCGCCTGGGTCGGGTATCTCTCGACGACCGGTGTCTACGGCGATCATGCCGGCGAATGGGTGACCGAACAAACGCCGGTCACCCCCGCAAGCGAGCGCGCCCACCGCCGCGTGGCGGCGGAGCAGGCCTGGACCGCATGGGGCCGCGCAGCGAACGTGCCGGTCCACATCTTCCGGCTCGCCGGCATCTATGGCCCCGGCCGCAATCAACTTGAAACCCTGCGCGACGGCACGGCCCGCCGCATTGTCAAACCCGGTCAAATCTTCTCGCGCATCCATGTCGAGGACATCGCGTCCGTGCTCGAAGCCTCGATCGCCAAACCCAACGCGGGAGCGATCTACAATGTCTGCGACGACGAACCGGCACCGCCGCATGAAGTCATCGAGTACGCAGCAAAACTCTTGAACATCAGCCCACCCGCGCTCGAGAGTTTCGAAGACGCCGCGCGCACGATGTCCGAAATGGCGTTGAGCTTCTACGCGGAGTCCAAGCGCGTCGGCAACGCACGCCTAAAGTCCGAACTCGGCGTAAAACTGCGCTATCCCACCTATCGCGAAGGCCTTTCAGCCTTGGCCGCGCAAGCTTGACCCAGATCAAGACGCACCGTCGCGAAACCGCGTACCGCTAACGCTTGGTTTCAAAAGCGGAATTCAACCATGACCCATTTCCACGCCGTCGTTTGGCTCGATCACAGAGAAGCGAAAATGTTCGCCTTCTCGCCCGAAGAAGTCGAAAAACTGGTTCTCCATCCCCACCATCTGACCCAGCACATTCATCACAAGTCCGGATCGATCGGATCGGGCCACGCCAAAGACGATGAAGGCTACTTTCACGCCATCGCGGAAGTCTTGTCGAAGGCGGGCGAGATTCTGATCGTCGGGCCGGGGCAGGCCAAGACCAATTTGTTCAAGCATTTGCACGCGCACGACCGCGGCGTCGCGGCAAAGGTCGCCGGCATCGAGACCGTCGATCACCCCAGCGACGGTCAACTCGTCGCTTTCGCCCGCAAATACTTCGAGAAATTCGATCGTACCTCGCCCCAACGCAGCTGAGCCGAACCGCGATAACCAAAGGGCTTCAAGCCCCGTCGCCGAACGCTTCGTTTTAAGATAGGCAAGGGTCTCGTCGGGGTGCGCGCGCCCCTGGGAGATTCGTCTGTCGCTATGACTTCGGCCAAGCCTTCGCCTCTTGCCGTACTGCAAGTGATCCCCGAGCTCGATGCCGGCGGTGCCGAACGCACCACCGTAGACGTCGCGCGTGCCGTCGTTGCCGCGGGCGGGCGGGCTTGGATCGCGACCGAAGGCGGCCGCTTGGCGGGCGAAGCGGAAGACGCCGGCGCGACGCTCGTCATCGGTCCCTATGCGTCGAAAAACCCACTGACGATCTGGCGCAATGCGGCGGCGCTCGCCGATCTGATCCGCCGCGAAAACATCGCGATCATCCACGCCCGCTCGCGCGCCCCGGCCTGGAGCGCTTATCTCGCCGCTCGCCGCACGGGCATCATCTACGTCGCGACCTATCACGGCATCTACAACGCAAAGAGCCGCGTGAAGCGCTACTACAACGCCATCATGGCCCGCGGCGACGCGGTGATTGCCAACTCGCAGTACACCGCCGATCACGTTCTTGCCGAACACAAGGTCGACAAGGAAAAACTCCACGTCATCCCGCGCGGCATCGACATCAAAGCGTTCACGCCCGAGAACGTTTCGCCCGACCGCATCGCCGACATCCGCAAGCAATGGAGCCTGAAAGAAGGCAAGCCCGTCATCGTTCTGCCGAACCGCTTGACGCGCTGGAAGGGTCAACTCCTGTTCGTCGAAGCGCTCGCAAAGCTTGCCGACCGCAATTTCGAAGCGGTGATGATCGGCGACGCTCAGGAGCGCGACGCCTATGTCGACGAATTGCTAGCCAGCGTCGATCGCTTGGGTCTGTCGCAGATCGTCAGAATTCCAGGCCACTGTCGCGACATGCCCGCCGCCATGTTGGCCGCCGACATCATCGTCGCCCCTTCGATAGAACCCGAAGCCTTCGGGCGCGCCGCCGTCGAAGCGCAAGCCATGGGCCGCCCCGTCGTCGCCTCGCGCTTGGGCGCGCAAACCGAAACCATCGCCGACGGCGTCACGGGATTTCTGTTCGACGCGGGCGACGCCGATGCCTTCGCCAAGAGCATCGCGCAGGCCCTGGCCATGACCGCCGATCAACGCCAAACGATGGCGTCGGCCGCGCGCGACCGCGTGCTGAAATCCTACACCGTCGATGCCATGTGCACCGCCACGCTCGGCATCTATCGCGACCTTATTTCAGCGCGTCCAAATACTGATTGAGCGCGGCACTCCATTGCGCCGGTCCCCGTGCGCGCTCCCGCGCCGCGGCACCCAAGCGCCGCTTCAGCGCGTCGTCGTCGAGCAGCTGCAGCAGCTTCTGCTCCACATCGCGCGCGTCGCTTTCGTCGCACAACAAACCCGTGACGCCGTCATTCACCGCATCGCCCGCCCCGCCGCCGCGACCGGCAAGCGCCGGCACGCCGTACCAACCGGCTTCGATATAGGCGATGCCGAAACTCTCGACCGAATTGCCGATCTTGCGCGCCGGCATCGCGAACAAATCGGCGCTCGCGAAGAAGGCGGCTTTGATGTCGCCATCGACCGGACCCACAAAGCGCACGCGCTCGGCAACGCCGGTCTCACGCGCCAGCTGCTGCAAACGCGCAAGATCGTCGCCGCTTCCCGCAACCACATAGACCGCGCCCGGATGCCGCCGCACAATCGCCGGCAGCGCGCGAATGACCATGTCGACGCCCTTGCGCGGCTCAAGTCGCGCGACGGTCAAAATCACGGGTCCCATTGAACCGGTAAGCGTCCGCACCTGCGCCAACGCGCTCGCCGACGGTTCGCTCTGAATGCCGATGGGCGGATGCACAACGCGCACGCGGCGCGCGCCATCGTCGAGATAGGCCTGAACGGCGTGAGCGGTGTAGGCGGAGTTGGCGATTACTGCGTGCGCCTTCGCCAGCGCGCGCCGAATGCGCTGGCGTTTGCGCGGCGAGGGCGCGTCTGGAATCTCGGTACCATGAACCAGCACCGCAATCGGCACGCTGAGCGCCGGCAGCAGTTCCACGCTCTTCCACGAATCGGCAAACACGCCCTCGACCTTGCGCGAGCGCACCGCGTGCGCAACGGCGCGCGCCTTCAGAAAACGGCGCAGCGGACGCAGCCCGCCGAAGCGATGCACCGCGTAGTCGAACTGCCGGGACTGCGCATCGCTGGCATGGATGCGGTCGGCGAACACGGCAACCTCGCGACCGGCGGCAAACAGGCTGTCGGCTAGCCCGCCCATCAGCGCTTCGATGCCGCCGCGATCGGGTGGGAAACACTGCGTCGTAACGACGATCATGGCTACGGCCGCCGCCGCTCGTTGAGCGCCGCGCCGTCCGCGGCGCGGTCGTCGATCGTACTGGGATTGCGCTGCGCTTCGATCATGCGTGCAATGCGGATGAAGCGCGAATAGGCCCCGACGACGGACGTTTCGAACCCGAGCAACCCGCCGGTGAAATGCCGCCGCACGAAATAATAGCGCAGGAACGCAGCCGGAAACTCGAAGATCACGCGCAGCCGCAACTGCCACAACGGTTTCTTCTTCGCGTGGTCGGCGTTGTAGCGCATGCGCTCGTCGGCTTTCTGCACCATTTCGTCGAACGACCGCATCGAGAAATGATAGACCTCGCCGCGCAACGTTTTCACGCGCTCAGCGCCGGTGTCGACGGAATCATGCAGCGTCGAATCCTTGAACCGCACGCGCCGCCGGTCGTAAAGGCGCACGACGACATGATCGTTCGCCCACAGGCGCGGGCGCGACCGCCCGGGATAGACGTTGTTGATCCGCAAACGATAGGCCGCGAGCGGCGGCTCTCCGGCCGCAAACAGCTGCCGGATTTCCGCCACCAATGCCGGCGACAAAACCTCGTCCGCATCGAGATTGATCAGCCACGGCCCGCGACATTGCTCTTCCGCAAAGCGCTTTTGCTGTCCAAAGCCGGGCCAGGCGTTGAAAACAACGCGCGCACCGGCCCGCGCCGCGGCGTCTTGCGTGCCGTCGCTGCTGCCCGAATCGACGACGATGACCTCGTCCACCAAGTCCTTCACGGCGCCGATCGTGCGCCCGATGCGGTCGGCCTCGTTCTTGGCGATGATGAAGCATGAAATCTGCGGGCGCGGCACGTGCGGATCACTCGGCTTTTTGCAGCAGAACGCAGGTCATCTGATAGGGGTAAACCAGCCAATAGAGCTTGCCCATCGACCGCTTCCATTTCGCCCAATTGATGAACGGAAACGGTGCCCGGAAAATATGCCGCGACAGGATCCAAGGCCGCGCTCGCACGTGATCGCGATAAGAGCCGGCATCGATGACGTCGCCGGCAACCGTCCGCGTCCGCTCGAACAACGCCGCAACCTCATCCGGCAAGGGGCGGAACATCGTGTCGATCGGGTCGCGATGATAGGGATAGCTGCGCGGCACGGTAACGATCGCAAACCCTTCGGGCCCGACAAGATCGAGGCAACGATTCGCAAACGCCCGCGGATCGAGCACATGTTCGAGCACGTTGCACACCATGATGCTGCGCGCCCCGACGGCGGCCAAGGTCTTGAACCCCGCCTCCGTCGTCAGATCGGCCGTGACGTCGACGCCGGGCCCCGCCTTCAGATCGGCGTGCACGATGCGAATCCCGCGCGCTTCCAGCGGTTTGATCAGATTGTTCTCGATCCAAGGCTGTTTCTGCGTGCGAAACTCAAGCGTCGACGAACCGACATTCAGCATCGGCGAAAGCCGCGCCGGATCGATGTCGGCAAGCCGCGAGACGATCCAATCCGTCTCAGCCTTATGCATGGTCGTCGCGTCCGCCCGTTTCCTTGGTCGCCCGCAGTGACACAACGCGCGGGCACCCGCAAGCCGGTCTTCCTTGACTTGGGGGCCGGGCGTCACCAATCTGCCGCGCTTTCGCGCCACCCGGCGCCGCTTAACCAACGATGGAGATGTGCTGTGTCGGCTTCGCCCGTGCCTGAAATCCGGATCACCTTGCCCGACGGCTCGGTGCGGACGACGACGCGTGGGGCGACCGGTGCCGACGTCGCCGCTTCAATCGGACCGGGCCTCGCGAAGGCGGCCCTCGCGGTCAAAGTCGACGGGGAATTGAAAGATCTCGACTGGCCGATCCCCCACGACGCCAAGCTCGAAATCGTCACGCGCAAAAGCGACGAAGCGCTCGACCTCATCCGCCACGACACCGCGCACTTGCTGGCGCAAGCCGTTCAGGCGCTGTTCCCCGGCACGCAAGTCACGATCGGCCCGAACATCGAAGACGGCTTCTTCTATGATTTCGCGCGCAACGAACCGTTCACGCCCGACGATCTGCCCAAGATCGAAGCCAAGATGCGCGAACTGGTGGCAAAAGACCTGCCGACCAAGCGCACGGTGTGGAAACGCGACGATGCCGTCAAACATTTCTTAGGGCTGGGCGAGCAATACAAAGCCGAAATCATTGGCGATCTGCCGGCCGACGAAGAAGTGCGCGTCTATTACCACGGCGATTGGCACGATCTCTGCCGCGGTCCCCATCTCATGTCGACCGGCAAGATCGGCCTCGGCTTCAAACTGACGAAGCTTGCCGGCGCTTACTGGCGCGGCGACGCCAAGAACGCGCAGCTGCAACGCATCTACGGCACCGCGTGGCGCGACGAGAAAGAACTCGCAGCCTACCTGACGCGCCTTGAAGAAGCCGAAAAGCGCGACCATCGCAAAATCGGCAAGGAGATGGACCTCTTCCACATCCAGGAAGAAGCCGTCGGCCAAGTCTTCTGGCACCCAAAAGGCTGGACGCTCTATCGCACGGTTGAAAACTACATCCGCCGCAAGGTCGAGCACGCCGATTATCGCGAAGTGAAAACGCCTCAGCTCATCGACCGCAAGCTGTGGGAACAATCGGGCCATTGGGAAAACTACCGCCCGAACATGTTCATCGCCGAGGTCGACGAAGGCGGCGAACGCGAACGCCGCGTCCTTGCGGTCAAACCGATGAACTGCCCCGGCCACGTGCAGATCTTCAAGCAGGGCTTGAAATCCTATCGCGACCTGCCGCTGCGCTTGGCCGAATTCGGCGCCTGTCACCGCTACGAACCCTCGGGCGCGCTGCACGGCATCATGCGCGTGCGTTCCTTCGTGCAGGACGACGCCCACATCTTCTGCACGGAAGAGCAGATCGTCTCCGAAACGAAGAACTTCGTCGAGCTGCTGACCGAGGTCTATCGCGAACTCGGCTTCGACAGCTTCATCACAAAACTCGCAACCCGCCCCGAACTGCGCGGCGGCACGGAAGAGCAGTGGGACCACGCCGAACGCGCGCTCGAAAACGCCTGCAAGACCATCGGCCTGCCTTACACGATCAACGCCGGCGAAGGCACGTTCTATGCGCCCAAGCTCGAGTTCGTGCTGCGCGACGCCATCGGCCGCGATTGGCAATGCGGCACCATTCAGCTCGACTACGTATTGCCCGAACGCCTTGACGCCGAATACGTGGCGGAGGATGGCAGCAGGAAACGCCCCGTCATGCTTCACCGCGCCATCGTGGGTTCCCTCGAACGCTTTATCGGCGTTTTGATCGAACACCACGCCGGCAAATTCCCGCTCTGGCTCGCCCCCGTGCAAGCGGTGGTGGCCACGATCGTCAGCGACGCCGACCCCTACGCCAAGGAAGTGACGGCCGCATTGAAGCTTGCCGGCATCAAGGTCGAAACCGATCTGCGCAACGAGAAAATCAACTACAAGGTCCGCGAACACTCGCTCGCCAAAGTGCCCTATCTGTTGGTGGCAGGCCGCAAAGAGGCCGAGGACCGCACGCTGTCCGTGCGCCGCCTCGGCTCGGAAAAGCAGGAAGTGATGAGCCTCGATTCGCTCATCAAGACGCTGCAAACCGAATCGACGCCGCCGGATTTGGTCTAAATCGCGAACAAAGCGGGCGGCCACAGCAAGAAAACCTTGCCTTAGCCGCCCGAATTCTTAATCTTCGAGGCGTGACGGCACCCATGTGCCGTTCCAGAGACCCGAAGGCGTTCTCGAACGCGCCAGGGGCCTTTCGAACCCGAAAGACCAAAGGGTAACCGCCACGGAAAATGCGAAGGTGACATCACCGTTGCAAACCACCCGAAGCGGCTTACGCAAGGGGCGCGGGCGCAGCGGGGTCTCAAAGCGTTCGCGGTGCCTCCCGGCCAACCCGATGGAGACAACCAATCGTTAGACGTCCCTACCAAGCAGCAACGCCGCCCTCCAAAGACGGGCCGCGCATCAACGAATTCATCAACGCGCACGAACTTTTGGTGATCGACGACGAAGGCGGCAAGCGCGGCGTGATGAGCAAATTCGAAGCTCTCAAGCTGGCGCAGTCCGAAGGCCTCGATCTCGTCGAAGTCGCCCCCCTAGCCAAGCCCCCGGTCGTCAAGATCATGGACTTCGGCAAATACAAATACCAAGAACAAAAAAAGGCCGCCGAAGCGCGCAAGAACCAGAAGATCATCGAAATCAAGGAGATCAAGCTCCGCCCGATGATCGACGATCACGACTACGAAGTGAAAATGCGCTCGATCAAACGCTTCTTCGAGGAAGGCGATAAGGTGAAAGTCACCCTGCGCTTCCGCGGCCGCGAAATGGCGCACATGGAAATCGGCATGGA
>JAIOQG010000414.1 GCA_021413465.1 Alphaproteobacteria bacterium
GGCAAGGCGGTCAAAGTCTGGGACAAGCGCGAATACAAGAACCTCGACGACAGCGTCGAACTCGGCACCCGCAACATCAAGATCGCGCTACGCCGCCTGCGCAAATGGGCCCGCGAAGGCGCGCTGACCGAACTCGACCTGCCCGAGACGATCCGCACGACGGCGCATCAGGGCTATCTCGACCTCGTCATGCGCGCCGAACGCCACAACAAGGTGAAGGTGCTGATCTTCTTCGACATCGGCGGCTCGATGGATGCGCATATCAAGCTCTGCGAGGAGTTATTCTCCGCCGCGCGCACCGAATTCAAACACATGGATTTCTTCTACTTCCACAACTGCCTCTACGAGAGCGTGTGGAAAGACAACCGCCGCCGCCACAACGAAAAACAGCCGACCTGGGACGTGCTGCACAAATACCCGCACGATTACAAAGTCGTCTTCGTCGGCGACGCGACGATGAGCCCCTACGACATCACCTATCCCGGCGGCAGCGTCGAACACTGGAACGAAGAACCCGGCGCCGTCTGGCTCGAACGCCTGACGCGCATCTACGAACACGTCATCTGGCTAAACCCGGTGCCCGAACGCCACTGGGAATACACGCCCTCGATCCAGATCATGAAACAGATCCTGAGCGACCGCATGTACCCGCTCACCCTCGAGGGCCTCGACAAGGCGATGCGGGAGTTAAACCGCTAGCCTGCCCTACTCCAACACGAACTCGGCGCGCGGGCGGATCAATGTGCCGGTCGCCCGTTGCTCGAACGCGTGCGCGATCCAGCCGACAGATCTTCCCATCGCAAACAGTGCAAGTGCGGCGCCCTGAGGCAGGTTGAAACTGCGCTCGAGCGCCAGCAAGCCGAAATCGACATTGGGTTCGACACCGGCCATCGATCGCGCGGCGTTCAGCGTTGCGACCATCGTGGCATCAAGTTTCACGGCCGACACCAGCTCAGCGCCGCGCGGATCGGCATCGCGGTAGACGGAATTGCCGAAGCCCGGAAGCGTCTCGCCGCGGCTGAGGTGGGCGGCCACGCTGGCCGAGGCATCCCCGGTGGCGTCCGCTTCGGCCAGCAGTGCTCGCAGACGCTCCGTTGCGCCGCCATGCTTGGGTCCGCTCATCGCCGCGAGACCGGCGATCACGCAATTGGTCAAACCCGCCCCTGTCGATGCCACAACCCTCACCGCGAACGTGGAGGCGTTGAGTTCGTGATCGGCGAGCAAAACAAGCGCCCGGCGAATAAGGTCCGCCGCCTTCGGGCGCTGCCACGCGGCGCCGATCGCGCGATGGATGGGCCCCCTGTATGCGGTCTCGATTCCGGTAATGGATACAACCAAGGCAGCGACCAACCGCGCGGCAACCTCGAACCCATGTAGCCCGGGTTTGCCGCCGCCCGGCACCTCGTGCTCCGTCAAGAGCGACAGCAGCAAACTCCCGCGGGCAGTGGCGCTAGCGGGCGCGCATGTCGAGGCGATCTCCGTCCACCCCTTGATCGAGCGCGGATCGAAACGGACCGCCGCGAAGGGATCCGCTTCCTCCGTGTTCCACAGCAGCCGCGCCGCGTCTTCGAGCGTCGCCTTGCGTGACAGCGCGACGGCTTCCCGATCGCGATAAAAGCAGCGGTCGTCCTCAAAGTGTGTGATCCGCGACTTAAGCACCGGCAAGCCATAGTCGAGTGCCGTCGCCGCGGCCGCGCGCGGCCGGCGCGTGCGCGTGCGGCGGTCGATCAACGCCATGATGTCGGCGACTGAATAAAGACACGCCTTTGGTTCGTGCGGATGCGGCACCGACCGGATCAAACCGCGGCTGACATAGACGTAAAGCGTGGCACGAGTGATGCTCAACGCACGGGTTGCCGCCGCTGCATCGAGCAGGGCGCCTCGCCGGAGATTGCGCGGTTGGCCGCCTTTTCTCGCTCTCATGTTAACACGTTGATTTAAGATTGACGCCCACGGCGCCAACCTTCCATGTTTTTACCGGCGCGCGAAAGTGCAATCGCGCTAGGAGTGCCTGACCGATGATCCGCCGCATCCTCCTGCTGACAGTGCTGGCCCTTCTGGGTTGGACGGCGCTTGTGGTTACCGGAACGCTAGAAGGATGGTGGCGCCAACCTTTGGCACCTTTCGGGGACACAACCGCCTTTCGCACGGCGGCCATCGCCGACATCGACAAGAAGCACAAGGGCAATGTGGCCTTCGCGCTGCTTGAAAACGGCCAAGTTATCGCCACGCACTTTGTCTCCATCGGCAAGCCGGTCGACGGCGACAGCCGCTTTCAGGTCGCCTCGATGAGCAAATGGATTACCGCCTGGGGCGTGATGACGCTCGTCGAAGCCGGCAAGCTCGATCTCGACAAACCAGTCTCGCTTTACCTCAAACGTTGGAAGCTGCCCGCGAGCAAATTCGACAACAACGGCGTCACCGTCCGCCGCTTGCTCAGCCACACGGCGGGGCTGACGGACGGACTGGGCTATGCGGGTTTCAAACCGGGCGACCCAGTGCAAGCCTTGGAAGCATCGCTGACGCGCGCCGCCGATGCGACGCCCGGGCGCGACGGTGCCGTGCGCGTCGGGATCGAACCGGGGACAGAGTTTAAGTATTCAGGCGGCGGCTACACGCTGCTGCAACTGCTCGTGGAAGAGGTGTCGGGCCAGTCATTCAACAAATACATGACGACCAGCATTTTCGCGCCGCTCGGCATGACACGCTCGACCTTTGTGCTGGAGGATGGCGCGATGGATGTAACCGAGTTCTTCGATGAGCGCGGCGCACCGGCAACGCACTACCGGTTCGCGGCATTGGCGGCGGCATCGCTCTACACCACGACCAACGACATGACGCGCTTCCTTCAGGCCCACCTTGCAGGGCCTCGCGGCGAAGCGCCCGGACGCGGCGTGCTGGGCCCGAAAACGCTTCTCGAAATGCGCCGCCCACACGCATCCCAATACGGCGCCGACATCTGGGGCCTCGGCACCATGCTCTTCGTGCCCAACAACACGGGCAGCTTTGTCATCGGTCACGACGGAAACAATGAGCCCGCGATCAATACCGCGGCACGCCTCGACCCGGCGACAGGTAACGGCATCATCGTCCTCGAAACCGGCAATCGGCTGCTGGCCACCCCACTCGCAAGCGAATGGGTCTTTTGGGACACCGGCAACGTCGACTTCCTGATGTTGGTTATTGAGTCAGGTGCGTTACTGAAAACGCTAGCGGTTGGCTGCGCGGCAATCATTCTGGCGGCTCTCGCCTTCGGCTGGCGTCTGCGGCGCCGACCAGGCTGAGCTAGGCGCCCAAAGGCCTGAACAAGGCAAAGCGGGAGTTGAGCCCGTAGGCGGGAAATCTATTCGGCGGAAGCGTTTCCGCCGAAGATCGCGCGATAAATCATCCCGCCGATCCAGAGGATCAACGTCAGAACGATCACGCGCGTAAATAACGTCATCAGCGTCAATGCGATCGCCGTATCGCCGACGACCAACGAAAACAACGCCGACGGCTGCCCGTAGCCGAACAAATCGGTCGCACCGGCGGTGATCACACTTTTGAGTGCGCCCGCCGTTTCGACAAATCCCGTCACCCATTCCGGCGTGAACCACACCATGAGGCCCAAGACGAAAAACGACAGGAAAAAGGAGACGATGCTCCTCCACGTCTGCCACATGAAATGACTGAGCGACTTCATGAACCACCCCTAGACCGTATTTTGAAGCGATGGTCCGTTTGCAGCGCCTCGAAGTCAAGCCGATCCGCCGCCGCATGCCTTGTCAAAATCGGCCTATTTGCAGCGATTTCTATTCCGCGGCCGCCCGCACCGACCGCTTTGCGGCCAGTGGTTTGCCGGTGAGAAAACTGACAATCATGCGCGTGACCTCTTCCGCCAGCGCACCCGACTTCAAATCGTGCGAGCGCTGCGTCACGGCGTTGTGAATGACGGTCTCGACGGTCCGCGTCACGATGTAGACCGCAAGGTCGAGATCGGGCACCACAATTTCCGATCGCCGCGCTTCGAAGGCCGCGCGCACGCGGTGGGTCATCCGCTCGGCAAATGCGGCCTGCCAATCGAGCTTGCCGAGACGTGGCACCTCTTCCGACAACACGCGGTGCAACGCCGGATCGATCAAATGCGATTGCACATTATGCTCGACAGCCGCGCGTATCACCTCGGCAAGCGGCGCATCGGCCGCCCGCGCCACCATCGCCTCGATACCTTTCTCAAGATCGGTCGTATGGCGCCGCATGAGCTCGCTGAGCAAGGCATCCTTGTTCGGGAAATACTGATAGAGCGAACCGATGCTGACCCCGGCCTTCTCCGCCACCCGATTGGTCGTAAAAGCGTCGTAACCGTCTTTGACCAGAATGCGAGCAGCCGCATCGACGATGACGTCCACCGTCGCCCGCGAGCGGTCTTGCTCCGGCATTTTTCGCGGCGATGCGGGCTTTTTCTTGGCCACGGTCGGGCGCTCCGTTTTGCGAGTATTCAATACGAGCAAAAGCTCATATAAAATGAGTAATAGCTCACGTTACGCCAAGGAACAAGTTTAAAGATGCCAAAATCAACCGCCGAGGTCGATTGCAAGCAGCCGGCAAACATCGTCACCCCGGTTATCGATTCCTACAAATGCGAAGGCGCCGGCGACTGCGAAGAGGTCTGCCCGTATGGCGTGTTTGCTCTGCGCAAACTCACAAAGCCCGAATTGAAAGCCCTCCCCCTCGGACCCTGGGTGAAAGTGCTGGTTCATGGCGGAAAACAGGCCTTTGTCGTCAAAGGTGAAGAATGTCACGCGTGCGGCCTATGCGTCGCGGCGTGCCCCGAGAAGGCGATTCGCTTGACCCGCCTCGCAGCACAGGAGCCGCGCGTATGAACATGCAATTTGCAAATCTGGAACTGGGGCTCTCGGATCCGAAAATATCGAGCACGCTGAAAGATCTTCATCGGCGCGCGAAAGGCGATCGCTGGATTTTCTTGCGCGCATTGCCGGCGGTCGCGATCGCCGCACTTTCGGGCGGAGAAATTTTCGACGCCGCCGCACCGTATTTGAAGAACGCTTACATCCCCGTCGATCCCGATCAAGGCGCACTGCTTTACCTTACCGCGCGCGCCATCGGCGCCCGCAACATCGTCGAATTCGGAACGTCGTTCGGAATCTCGACGATTTATTTGGCAGCAGCCGCACGCTTAAACGACGGACATGTGACAGGCACCGAATTAGAGTCGAAAAAAGTTAATGCCGCGCGCGCAAATGTCGCGCGAGCAGGCCTCGCGCAGTTTGTGGACGTATTAGAAGGCGATGCGATGAAAACACTGGCAAACATCGATCAACCTATCGATTTGTTGCTGCTCGATGGCTGGAAAGACATCTATCTGCCGATGATCAAGATGCTGACGCCTAAAATGCGTGCAGGCGCGGTTGTGTTGGCTGACAATATTTTCACTTTCAAAAAGACTCTGGCCCCGTACGTTCACCACATGAAAGACCGGGCGAACGGATTCGAATCCGTTACACTGCCGCTGGGTCACGGGATGGAATATTCGGTGCGCCTGAAGTGATCTGAGTTCGGTGATCCGAGTCACAGACGAGAGGCACATGCGTCATATATCCCAGATGTTGAATCGAACTCTGTTCATGCCTATATCCGGGATGCATGCCCCGGCCGGGGAGGACCAATCGATGTACAATCGATCTTTTGTTCCGGCGCTTGGTGATCACCGCCTTTCGCCGCTTTACGATACGACAATGTCGCTCCTCACCTGCGAGCGCACGTGGCAGCGCGCCTTCGTTAAGCAAATCGACCCGCTCCCGCGCGACGTCATTCTCGACGTCGGTTGCGGCACGGGGACCTTGGCGATTCTGTTGAAACAGGCCTGCCCCGCGGCCTCGATCTACGGCAGCGATCCCGACCCTGACATTTTGACGCGCGCTGAAAACAAGGCGCGCGACAAGGACCTGCTTATCCACTTTTCAAAGGGCTATGCGCAGGAAACGGCATCCGTCGCCTCAGCCATCCGGCCGAACAAAATCGTCACCAGCTTGGTGCTGCATCAGGTCCCGCTTTCCAGCAAGCGTTCCACGCTTTTGAGCGCCTATGCGGCATTGCGCGCCGGTGGTGAATTGCACATTGCCGACTACGGCCAGCAATACTCGCCGTTGATGCGCATGGCCCACCGTCACGTTCAAGCGATCGACGGGTTTGAAAGCCCGCAACCCAGCGCCGACGGCATGCTGCCTGAACTATTGCTCGAAACGGGCTTCATCGCCGTGCAGGAACACACCGTCATCCCCACGCCGACGGGTTCGATCTCGCTCTATTCGGCGATGCGGCCCTAACACGGGTTCCGCGCTCATCCCTCGACGATGGGCGCGGCCGCCTATTTCGCGGCCACGACTTCCATGGACGAATAGACTTTCGTGAGTTGACTGTCTTTCACGATATTCGCCGGCGTAATCACGTCCTGCTTCGTCACCAACACCCAACACTGCTCGTTATCAAGGTGACGCTTTTCGCAATCCTTGTGCGAAGACCATTTGCGGTTGAATTGCGATTTGACCATCGCCAAGTCGGATGCAACGCTTGACAGCTTCTGCAACCGCCCAAGATCGAAACCGATGTCGCTATAGGCAAGCCTAGCAAGCTCGCTCGAATAGAACGCGTCCCAACTGCGACGCAGAAAGAAATCGTTTGGCTTGCCGAGTTGGCGCCGCGCGGCAGTAACCGCCGACATGCGCTGCTCGTCGCTCAAACCATCGATGCGATACACCGCGAAATTCTTACCCTTGCCCCGCGCGATAAACTCGCGGATCGGCGTCTCCTGCACCGTGTCGACGACCTCGATCACGACCGCAACGTTATCTTCTGTCACATCGATCATACCGATGTGAGTGATGCCCGACCCATCGGCCGCGAACAGCGGCAACGTCTCTTCGGCTTTGGAATCCTGAACGATCAAATCGCCCGTCTTCCACTCAACCGGATCGCGCACGGTCGTGGCGTAGGCGAAAAGATACGCCGCCAGGACGATCGCAAACACGCCGGCGCCTAGCGTCGCAATAACGGAAGTCTTCATCGGCGGCCCCTCTCCACGAAGCTGCTGGCGTCATCGACACCATGCAAGCAGCGGCAAGGAGTTTCGCATGCCCGCCGTAAACGCATTCGTAACCGGTAGGCTTAATCGGATATGAACGGGCGACCTTCCCCGCCTATGTCGCCGAGCCCCAGTAGTTGAACCCAAGCGGGCGCGGCGTTGCGGGCAGATACATCGTTTCCATTTTCTCGATCGTAAAGCCGCCTTCACGTATCAGGTCGGGAATGGGCCGCCCAACATGGCAACCGCCGCCCAGCGCCTTCCAGACCGGCGTAATGCGCTCCTGCCATTTGCGAACGCTGTCGTCGGGCGCCTTGCCGTGTTCGCAGAAAATCAACCGCCCACCGGGCTTGAGCACGCGCCGCATTCCCTTCAGCGCCCGCACGACATCGGGAATCGTGCACAGCGTGTAAGTGACCAGCACCGTATCGGCCGACTTGTCGGCCAGCGGAATCTCTTCCGCCTTCAGATCCAAAAACTCAAGCGTGAATTTCAAATCGCCGGCACGTTTGAGCGCGCGTTCGCGCATCTCGGGCGAAGGTTCAAGCCCCCAAACGTGGCTCACCTTAGCGGCATTGTAGAAGGCGAGATTTTGCCCGGCGCCAAGTCCGATTTCGAGCACCCGCCCCTCCGCCAGCGGCACCACCTTTTTGCGTTGATAGGTGATGGGCTTGGCGCTCATGGCCGCGTCGAGCAGCCATGGCAGAATGCGGCGTTCATAGAAGGTCATAGGTGTCGGCCTATCGTTGCGTCGTCACCGATCCAATACCACGAAGCGCAAAAAAAGAAGCTGCCGGCAGCCTCGTCGGCTGCAGGCAGCTTCAAGTCGTCCACGCCCGACCCAGGAGAAATTAGACAAATCCGTCTTGCGCCGTACTCTTGCGCGACTGCGGCGCACCATCCGCCCCGGCCTTGGCAACGCGGCGTTGCACCAAGCTTTTCATGGGCGGGCAGGCATCGCCGGGTATACCGAATCCCTGCTGCTTCACCGCAGGCGGCGCCTGCACTTCTTCATCCTCAAGAATGTCCTCGAGCTCGGAAGCATCCACCGCCGCCATCGGCGTCGGGGCCTTGTGCTCGGGCTTGGCTTGCAGCGTCACCGCCGACGCCGCGCGCTTGGCGCGCACAGCCTCAAGCGCCTTCTGCATGTCTTCTTTAGTAACAGGCGTCGCCCCTTCGGCCGCTGCATGCGCCTGTACCGCCGCAGGCGTCGGCGCCATGGCGCTTGCCTGAGCATGCGCCGGCCGTTCGAGCGCACGTGCGGGCCCGGCATTCGCCTTCGGCGCCACGGGCATCACAATGTCCATCGCCACATTCCCGCGCGCCCACGTCCCGTTCCAAGCGAGCAATTCCTCAAGCGGCAATGGCTTTTGAATCCAAATACCCTGTGCGGCCGTAAACCCAACATCCGCAAGCCCGGCCATCGTCGCCTCTTCCTCGGCACCGACCGCCACCGCTTCGAGCGAATACTGCCGCGCATAGCGCAGTCGCGCCGCAATCGCGCCTTTGCCCTTTAAGCCCAGACGCTGCGCCAACCTGATGCTGGCCGGTCCACCGACTTTAATCGACGTGAACGGCATCGGCACGAACTTGGACAAGTCGACCGGCACGATACCGCCGCCGTCGAGCGCAACGTGAACGCCGATGGCGCGAACCTGCAACAGCGCCTCGCACATTTCATCCGGTTCCTGCGCCACCGCGCGTTCCGGCACTTCGAGAATAACGTGCTTGGGATCGACGCCGTAATCCTGCATCAAGCGTTCGAGACCTTCGGCAAATCCAGGCGACGTCACCGTGCCGGGCGCGACGTTGATCGAAACCGACCATTCGCGGCCCAACGACTTCCACCGCCGCGCACCGTCGAGCGCCGCGTGAAAGACGAATCCCGTCATATCCGCCATACGGCCGTTCGCCTCGACGAAATCGAGGAACAGCCCTGGCGGCAGCAAGCCGTATTGCGGGTGCTGCCAGCGCACGAAGACCTCGGCCCCCGTCATGCGTTGGGATGCCAAATCGACTTTTGGCTGAAACACGACGCAGAATTCATTGCGTTGGAATGCCTGATCAATGTCAGATGGGGCAAGCCGGAAGGACCTGTCGCTCATGGCGTGTCGAAACCTCTGTCGTGCGGACACCGTGCCGCTTGTCATCGCTTCTAACGCGCGCCCTATTAAGGGAGCCTCCAGCCGGACGCTGCAATTTGAATAGCCTGCAATTGAAACAAACTCGGGACGATCGATGTCGGACGCAAAGAAACCCTCAAATCCCTTGGCTTCCTCGACGATTTTGCTGCTGCGCGACGGCGACCGCGGGATCGAAGTGTTCATGGTAAAACGCCATCATCAGATCGATTTCGCCTCGGGCGCCCTCGTTTTTCCCGGCGGCAAGGTTGATCCGCATGATCGCGATCACAATTTGCGAAATCATGCTGACGGTGCGGATAACCTTGACGATCTGCATCTCAGCCTGACGGCATGCGCCATAAGAGAAGGATTCGAGGAGTCAGGCATCCTGCTCGCGCGCAAATCCGGTCGAGGCGATTACATCGACGCCTCACGGGCAACGTCGCTCGCGCCGTGGCGTCCCAAACTGAACGCCAGCGAAGTGGGCCTCGTCGAATTTCTAGGTCGAGAAGATTTGCGCCTCGCCTGCGACGCGCTGATTCCCTTCGCCCATTGGGTCACGCCAACCTTCATGCCCAAGCGTTTCGACACATATTTTTATGTCGCCGCGACGCCCGAGGGCCAACTGGGTCGCCACGATGGATCTGAATCCGTCGACTCGGTTTGGATCGATCCGATGGAGGCGATCGAAGACACGAAGCGCTGGACGGTCATCTTTCCCACCAAAATGAACCTGCTCAAGCTGGCGAAGGACAAAACGGTTGCCGCGGCCTTGGCGCGCGCGAAAACAGAGCCGGTCGTGACCGTGGAACCGAAGGTGATCTCGCGCGACGGCGAACAGTTTCTGATCATCCCCGAAGAGGCCGGCTACGGAAAAATTGAAGAGCCGATGAAAGCTTTCAAGGGCTAGACCGACTAACCGGTGACGAACTGTTCCGCCAGCATACGCTCTTCCAAAGAACGGTCGGCGTCGAACAGGATCGTCACCGAAACGGTCTGATCCTCGACCACCGACACCTCGACGACTTCGCGCACTTCGGTGTGGTCGGCCACGGCGCTCACCGGCCGCTTGTCGGCTTCAAGAATCTCGAACAAGACCTTGGATTTTCGCGGCAGCAGGGCCCCACGCCAGCGGCGGGGACGAAACGCACTGATCGGGGTTAGCGCCAACAACGCCGCGTCGATCGGCAAGATGGGTCCGTTCACGGACAAATTATAGGCGGTCGACCCGGCCGGCGTAGACAACAAAATCCCGTCGCAAATCATCTCGTCAAGGCGCACCCGCCCGTCGATCGAAATGCGCAGCTTCGCCGCCTGACGCGTTTCGCGCAGCATCGAGACCTCGTTGAACGCCAACGCCGAACTCGTCTTGCCGCTCGCGGTTTTCACCTTCATGCGCAACGGATAGATCACCTGCGCCTCGGTGACATCGAGCCGCTCCAGCAATGCTTGGGGCGAATAATCGTTCATCAAAAAGCCGACCGAGCCGCAATTCATCCCATAGATCGGCAGACCTTTTTTGTAATTCCGGTGGATCGTCTGCAGCATCAATCCGTCTCCGCCGAGCGCGACGACGACATCGGCATCGGCCTTCGCATTGCCATAAAGTTTCGTCAGCTCGCGCAACGCGGCTTGCGCTTCGGGGGCGTTGGAGGCGGCGAAGGCCGGCTTCGAAAAGCGCATCAGCCGCCCGTCACCGACATATGACGCGCGACGGCCGGGGCCTGGCGCCGCCGGTCAATCACAAAATCATGACCCTTGGGTTTGCGGGAAATCGCTTCGTCGATCGCGGTGCTAAGTAACGCATCGTCGCGGCTTGCCCGCAACGGCGTCCGCAAATCCGCCGCATCGTCCTGGCCCAAACACATATAAAGCTTGCCAGTGCACGTCAGCCGCACGCGATTGCAGCTTTCGCAGAAATTATGCGTCAGCGGTGTGATGAACCCCAGCCGCCCGCCGGTTTCCGCAACGCGCACATAACGCGCCGGTCCGCCGGTACGATAATCGCTGTCGTCCAAGGTGAAAGACTGCGCCAAGCGCGCCCGCACCAACGACAGCGGCAAGTACTGCGCCGTCCGATCCGCATCGATTTCGCCCAGCGGCATCGTCTCGATCAGCGTAAAGTCCATGCCCTTGCCGTGAGCCCAACGCATCAGGGTTTCGATTTCGTCTTCGTTGATACCGCGCAGCGCCACCGCGTTGATCTTGACGTGAAGCCCGGCACCGAGCGCGGCCTCGATCCCTTCAAGCACCTGCTCAAGCCGCCCCCACCTTGTGACGCCGCGAAACTTCGCAGCGTCGAGCGTATCGAGCGACACATTGATCCGCCGAACCCCGGCGTCTTTGAGCTCTGCCGCATACTTCGCGAGTTGGCTGCCGTTCGTCGTCAGGGTCAGTTCGTCCAGCGCGCCGGTCTGTAAGTGCCGGCTAAGACTGCGCACCAAACCCATCACGTTGCGCCGGACCAGTGGCTCACCGCCCGTCAGCCGTAACTTACGCACGCCCTTGGCAACAAAGGCCGAACACAGCCGGTCGAGTTCTTCCAAGCTCAACAGCTCGGCCTTGGGCAAAAATGTCATATCCTCCGCCATGCAATACGTGCAGCGGAAGTCGCAGCGGTCGGTCACCGACACGCGCAAGTATGTGATTTTTCGGCCAAACGGATCGAGCATGGAAAGGAACTTAGCAGGCCCCGGCCATCCGTCCATAGCGGGACTGTCGCGCTTTGCGGGGAATCGTGGCTAACATTGCCGCGCCAAAGCAACGAACGCCGGAAGACGAGCCATGAGCACTGCGAGCCCTAAGGGCCGATACATTCTTGCCATCGATCAAGGCACCACGTCGAGCCGCGCTATCCTATTCGACATCGCCGGCACGCCGCTGAAAACCGTGCAGGCCGAGCACAAGCAATTCTATCCCCAAGACGGTTGGGTTGAACACGACGCCGAAGAAATCTGGTGGACCACATTGAAGGTCGCGCGCGACGCCCTCGGCGGCACTTCGCCCGGCGATGTCGCAGCCATCGGCATTACCAATCAGCGCGAGACGACCGTAGTCTGGGACCGCAAAACCGCAAAGCCGATCCACAACGCCATCGTCTGGCAGGATCGCCGCACCGCATCGCTCTGCGCGCGTCTGAAAAGCGAAGGCAAGGAAACCGCGATCTCGGCGAAGACCGGACTTCTTCTTGATCCCTACTTTTCCGGCACCAAACTCGCCTGGATCCTCGACAACGTCCCCGGCGCTCGCGCCCGCGCGGCGAAGGGCGAACTCGCTTTCGGCACCATCGACAGCTGGCTGATCTATCGCCTCACCGGCGGCCGCGTCCATGCTACCGACGCGACGAACGCCTCGCGCACCTTGCTCTACGACATCGGCCAGGGCCGCTGGGACGGCGAAATCCTCGACCTATTGAACATCCCGGTCGCCGTCTTACCCGAAGTGCGCGACTCCGCGGCAAACTTCGGCGAGACTGATCCCGATCTGTTTGGCGCTCGCATCATGATCGCAGGCGTCGCCGGCGATCAGCAAGCCGCGACCGTCGGTCAAGCCTGCCTCAAACAGGGCATGATGAAATCGACCTACGGCACCGGCTGTTTCGCGCTCGTCAACACCGGCGCGGGCTTGGCGCCGTCGCGCAACCGGTTGCTCTCTACCATAGCTTACGCGCAAGGCGGCAAGCGCACCTACGCGCTCGAAGGGTCGATCTTCATGGCCGGTGCCACGATCCAATGGCTTCGCGACGGCCTGAAGCTTTTCAAAGCTTCCGCCGACAGCGCGGAGTTCGCGCGCAAAGCCGATGCCCGCTCGCGGGTCTACATGGTGCCCGCCTTCGTCGGCCTAGGCGCGCCCTATTGGGATGCCGACGCCCGCGGCGCGATCGTGGGCCTAACGCGCGATAGCGGCCTCGCCGAAATTGCAAAGGCAGGACTTGAGTCCGTCTGCTATCAAACCCGGGACCTCCTCGAGGCCATGGCCGACGACATGTCGGCTGCGGGTCTTGGCAGTCCCGACGCGCTGCGCGTCGATGGCGGCATGGTGGTCAACGACCTCTTCTGCCAATGGCTCGCCGATCTGACCGGCAGGCCGATTGAGCGCCCGCAAGTCGTAGAAACCACGGCGCTCGGCGCCGCCTATCTCGCCGGGCTAGGTGCAGGCCTATACGCCTCGCTCGACGAAATCGCCGCCCAATGGCGCTGCGAGCGCCGTTTCGAGCCCAAGATTGGCGACGACGAACGCGACGCGAAATATGCCGGTTGGAAAGACGCGGTCAGCCGCGTCCTGACCCACCGCACCATTTGACAGCACCCGACCCGCAGCGCCACTCTGCGGCAAATCCTAGGAGCCAACCCATGTCCGCAGCCCTGCACGCCATCCCTTCCGTCCGCGACAAGGTCTCGAAGGAAGAATGGCAGATCCGCACCGACCTCGCGGCGACCTATCGCCTGGTCGCCCATCACGGCTGGGCCGACATGATCTTCACCCACATCACCGCGCGCGTGCCGGGGCCTGAGCATCACTTCCTGATCAACCCCTACGGTCTGA
>JAIOQG010000402.1 GCA_021413465.1 Alphaproteobacteria bacterium
CATGCCGGGACGCTCCGTGTACGGGGAAACATAAGCGCCGGAATAGTCCATCCCATAGGTGATGATCGGCCAGCCATAGTTCTTGCGCGGTTCGATAATGTTCAACTCGTCGCCACCTTTGGGACCGTGCTCTGTCTCGTAGAGCCGCCCGGTCTGCGCGTCGAACGCCAAGCCCTGCTCGTTGCGATGTCCGTACGATAAAATTTCCGGCCGAGCCGTCGTCTGTCCGACAAAAGGATTGTCCTGTGGCACGCTGCCGTCGTCGTTCAAGCGCACGATCTTTCCCAGATCGGAACTGAGGTCTTGCGCCTTCTCGCGATACTCGAACCCGTCGCCAAGCGTTAAAGCGAAAGTGCCGTCCGCTAAGAACGCCATGCGCGCGCCGTAATGGTTGTTCGTGTCCTTCAGCGGCGACGCCTTGAAGATCACCTTGAGATCCAGCAATGCGCTGCCGTCAAACCGCGCCCGCGCGACTTCGGTTCCGTTCGCGGCATCGGTGCCCGCGGCATAGGTCAAATACACGATGCCGTTCTGAGCAAAGCTCGGATGCAGCACGATGTCGAACAACCCGGCCTGACTGCCGGTGTGGACGGCAGGGACTCCCTTGATCGGTTCGGCTTGCAGCGCGCCGCCCTTGATCAACCGCAACCGCCCCGCACGTTCCGTGACCAACATCGAACCGTCGGGCAGAAAGGCCATCGACCACGGATGATCGAGCCCCTTGGCGATCTCGGTCACTTTGTATCCGGCCTTGACCACCTTCGCTGCCGCGGACGCGGGAGGCGCGGGCCGCACGGGCTCCGGCGCCAGATCGGCCCGTGCCGCTGTGGAAATCGTCGCCGACAAAGCGGCAGCCAAAATCGGCCAGACAACGCGCATGCGAATCTCCTAAAAAGGGAAGGCTCATTCGATAGGATAGAGACATCTCACCCTATTTCAGGGCATAAGCAAATGGCAGAGCAGGGGAGGCCCAAATGGTACGCCGGATAGTCGCATATGTCGCCGCAGTCGTCGTGATGGTCGTCCTCGGCTCCGTTTCGCATTCGCTCTTTGTTCAAGACGCCTGGTCCACGGCCGCCGGCATGGGAGAACAAGCCGGCCCCGCAGCGATTCCAATGGGCGACCGCATCAACTGGATTCTCCACGACCTGGTCGGGCTTCAGCCGCTGTTCGGCGCCTTGGCCGGTGTCGCCCTCCTCATCGCGTTTCTCGTGGCCGGGTTTCTGGCGCGCTTCACGGGCCTGCGGCCGATCGTATTCGCGGTGGCGGGCGCCGTCGCGATCTTTGTCTTGTTCACGGTGATGAAGTGGCAACTCGGAACGGTCGGCGTTTTCGGCGCACGCGGCACGATGGGATTGGCAGCGCAAATGGTGGCGGGACTGCTCGCCGGATTGCTGTTCGCGCAGTTGTCGCGGCCGCGTGAAAGCTAACGCGGCGTCTCGCTTCATGACCACGCCCTCCGAAACGCCGCGCGGAAAATTCATCTCGACGCTCAAGATCGGCGCCGTCTTTGTAGCGGTCTCGCTCGGCGGCTTCGGTCTTGCGCGCTACCTTGAAGAAGGCAAACGCTTCGACACCGGATCGTGGATCGTGATCGCGATCTTAGCCTTCGCCGTTCTCGTGACCGCCACCCTCCGGGCGCTGATGGCCGGATTGAAA
>JAIOQG010000403.1 GCA_021413465.1 Alphaproteobacteria bacterium
CCAGCCGCCTCCGCTAAAGCTACGGCGCCCAGTGCGAATCCCCCTGCCCGCCGGAGCCTTGGCGTAGGCGGGGAGATTGCGTGATGCATTCGACCCAGCCTCCTGGGTCCCGGCTCGCGCTTCGCTTGGCCGGGATGACAAACGTGTTGTTTGACCGCGGCGGCTTTCCCAAGTTACCCGCGATCCTCGCGTCCATGCCAGACGCGCACGATCAACACCGACCGCTCGTTCGCGCGATATTTGTACCGCACGACATAAGCCGAGCGTCCGAACGGAACCACGAGTTCCCGATGGCCGGGCAGTGGCGAAACACGCCCGCGCGCAGGAAACGCCGACAACGAGTCGATCGCGTCGATCAATGCGGTGCCGGCGCGCTCAGCGGCGCGTGGATCCTGCTCCACCAAAAACGCGCGCAACCGCTCAAGGTCGCCAACGGCTTCCGGTGCAAGATCAATCCTCACAACTTGCGGGGTTTGGGGATCGCCCGTTCGTCAGCGGAGCCCCAGCTGTGCAGCCAATCGCGCACTTCGTTCCACGGCACGCCTTTGCCGGTGCGCTCGAACGCCTCGGTGCGCCGCGCGTCTTCCGCGAGAACGGACGGCGACCACGGCCCGCGGCCCGCCTTGCGCAGCTTGTCGAGGCTCTTCGGCAACGCCGTGCTTTCACCCGCAAGTTCGGCGACCAATTCGGAAACGGAAACGCCGAGTTCGCCCGCCATCGCGTCCAAGCGCTTGGCGGTTTTCGCGTCAACTTCGATGCTGCGCATTTTCGGGTTCATGCGGCAAAGAATATCATCATGGGCCTGCGCCGCAAATGCCCCAGCCTCACCCCAAAAACCGCTCGCGTATCCCTTTGCGAAACGCCTCGATCCCCACCGCCAGGCGCCACCGTCTTCACGCGAATGTCGAGCGGCGCCAGCTCGTACGCCAGGCTCTCGCTCCACCCTTCGAGCCCCCACTTCGTCACGTCGAGCGCCATCAGCGTGATGTCGGCAACCTTGCCGAGCTCGCTCTCCTTCGTTGGCGTGCGCATCGTCGCAATCACCTTCCACCCGCGCGACGCGAACAAAAGCGCGGGCGGGGGGCGAGATCACTTTCTTCCGTCCTGGGACCGCGAGCATCCTGCCCGCTTGTCATCCTTGTCGCCGTCGCGAACCCGCTTGCCCGGCGGCAACAGATGTTCTATTTTTGTTCTAGTCCAATCGAGATGTCCGAGATGAGCTTCACCGTCGATCCTGCGCCCAACCCACCGGTCCCGTTGCCGGCCCGCGTTCCGCAACATGTTACGGTTTCGTTGCGGATAAAACGGCTAAAATCGGCCATTATTACGCTGTTACGGTTTGGTGAGGGGGTCGAATTCCGCCTACTTCGCCGCCTCGCGCAAAATTTCGGCGATCTTGTCCTCGCCTTCCGCGCTGTGGATCCAGCTTTCGGCCGCGGCCTGGCTGTCGAATTGCAGCGGCACGCGCTGCGCCTTCACGCGGTCGTGGACGGGCACGAACACCTCGAACGTGCCTTCGAAACGCATGTCTTTCGTCGCCTCGGCATAGGCGCTGGGCAGCGACTTCTTCTTTCGCATGGGACCGGGAGCTTTCTGTGGTTGGCCCCGCTCCTAGCCCAGATGCTAGGCCCGGCGCAACTCGCCGAACGACACCATGCGCTTTGCCCGCTCGTCCCACAGCGCCAGGCGCACGCAGGCAAAACTCTGCCACAAGGTCAGCCGCCCGACATCGCGCAGCTCCGGATGGTCCTTGAGCACCCGGCCAAGCCGGTAATAGGGAATGCGGCTCGACAAATGATGCACGTGATGCACGCCGATATTGGCCGTGAACCAGCGCAGCACCGCCGGCAGGTCGTAATGCGATGAGCCCTTCAACGCCGCATGCTGCAAGTTCCAGTCCTCGCCGTCCGCCCACACGGTCTCGTCGAATTGGTGCTGCACGAAAAAAAGCCACACCCCCATGGACGAGGCGAGCAAAATCACCGGCAGGTGCACCATCAAAAACGGCCCCACCCCGATCAGCCACATCATGAACGTGATCACGACCGCAAGCACCGCATTGTTGACCATCGACGACAGCCACGGCCGCCAGCCCAGATGCGTCATCCCGATCGGCAAGCGGTTCGCGATCAGAAAAACATAGGCCGGCCCGATCACGAACAACACGATCGGGTTGCGGTATAGGCGATAGCGCAAACGCTCCCACCACGGCTGCGACAGATACTCGCCCACCGTCATGGTCTCGATGTCGCCGATGCCCCGGCGCTCCAAATTGCCCGACGTCGCATGATGGATCGCATGCGAGCGCCGCCACAAATCGAACGGTGTCAACGTGAACACCCCGCACACCCGCCCCACCCACTCATTCGCCCACCGCTGGCCAAAAAACGAGCCGTGACTGCAATCGTGCTGGATCATAAATAACCGCACCAGGAACATCGCCGCCGGCACCGCAAGCGCCAGCGACAGCCAATAGCTCACCCCCAGCGCCAACCACATCGCGACCCAAAGCGCGACCAGCGGCACGGCGGTGATGAGAATTTCGACGATCCCGCGCCGGGCGCTGGGGTTACGATAGCGAGCAAGAATCTGAGACCAGACACGGGCGTCGAGCCCCGCATCTTTTTCCGCCACTGGCAATGTCATCTAGAACTCGTCGTTGGCCGCATACAAAGGGAACTGCATCATGTGTGGCAGGATTCGCACGGCTGGGGTAGTTGCGAAACTGCCAGTCGCGCGCAGTTTCGTGGCCGACAAAAGGAACGGGAAGAGAACAATTCAACGCGAGACACAACCCGCCGCCCCGCGTACGAACGACGCACAATGACCGCCCGACTGCCCATCGAAGACGCCCTCCCCGCGCTGAAAGAAACGCTGCGCACGCATCACGCCGCGGTTCTTGAGGCCCCGCCCGGCGCCGGCAAGACGACGCTGGTACCGCTGGCGCTGAGGGACGAGGCGTGGGCGAGCGGCAAAAAAATCCTGATGCTCGAACCCCGCCGCATCGCGGCGCGCGCCGCCGCTGCGCGCATGGCAAGCCTGCTCGGTGAAAGCGTCGGCGAAACGGTCGGCTACCGCGTCCGCCTCGACGCCCGCGTCGGACCGAAGACGCGCATCGAGGTCGTGACCGAAGGCCTGCTGACGCGCCGCCTGCAAAGCGATCCTGAATTGAAGGGCGTGGCGCTCGTCATCTTCGACGAATTCCACGAACGCAGTCTGGTCGGCGATCTTGGCCTGGCGCTGACGCTCGAAACACAAAGCGCGCTCAATGAACAACTGAAAATCCTTGTGATGTCGGCAACGCTCGACGGCGCCCGTGTCGCAAAACTTCTCGGCGACGCGCCGACCGTACGCAGCGAAGGCCGCCTCTTCCCGGTCGACACGCGCTACACCCCGTCGCCGGCAAACGCCCGCATCGAACAAAGCGTCGCCAGTGTCGTCGCCCGCGCCGCGCGCGACAACGAAGGCGGCATCCTCGTCTTCCTGCCGGGCGAAGCCGAAATTCGCCGCGTCGAAACACTGTTGAAAGACGACGGCCTGCCAGTGCTGC
>JAIOQG010000404.1 GCA_021413465.1 Alphaproteobacteria bacterium
CGAGTTCATGAACTTCACACTCGCGTGAAACAGTCGAATCCGCTTGAAGCCGGTTATCCCCGGACATACTTGAACAGAGCTGACGCACATGGGGGGCAATATGCGAGGCTTTGCAGCAATTATTGTGACAATTCTGTTTTATTCCACTGCTTCCGCGCAAGCGGCACCGGATATTTCCCCAGTCAGTTGTACTTGGGGAAAACTACCAGTCGTCGAACAGACCCGGCTCATCGACGAGTTCAAAGTCGAGGTCCTCGACGGCAGCTTCACGCTACATTTCGCTGCCGCCAACGCGGCTACCGCCGCCGCAGCCGCCACCGCCTGCCAACTCAGCGCGTCGCCGGCACAGGCCGAATCACTGGCATTGGCTTTGTCGCGCCACGCCGCGACCGAAAAGGCCAAGAAAGGCATCGCCGACAAGGGCGAAAGCCCAGCCGCGATCCAAACCGCCCTCGAAAAAATGCATGAGGGGAAACGAGAAGTCATTGGCGACGCCCTCGCCTGCCCGGGACCGCACCCAATGGTGAAAGAATGGGACGAATCCGTAAAAGGCGCCGTCCGCCGTGCCAACCTGCGTTTCAAGGACGGTCGCGCCTACGCCTGGGTGTCGCTCGGACTCTACGCCTTTTTTGCAGAGGAAGGCGCCGTACGCCGAATGAACGGAACAAACACCGACCCGTGCTGAGCAATACCTCCAGAACATAGGCGTAGACGCGACACACGTTAGAAACAGCTTTAGGCACTAGACGGCAGGGTAATTCTTGCAGCGAACACCCGACTCGAACGATAGTCTGCGCCAATCCTCAATCGGCGGGAGAGCCGCCTTGAACATTCAGCAGAACCTCATCGCGGGCGTATTGGCCATCCTGCCCCTCACGGCGGTGTGGTTTGTTCTCAAGCTCATCTTCGACGCTCTGTCGTATTTCGGCAGCCCATGGGCAGAGTGGACCGCCACTCAAATCGGGCCAATTTTGCCCGCACAGCTTTCGGCCGTTTTCGGCAGTCCTATCTTCCTCTATATCGTCGGGACAGGCTTTGCGCTGATCGTCCTGTATCTCGTCGGCTCGCTGGCAACGCGCGTCATCGGCCAGCAAATCCTCGGTGGCTTCGAATCCTTGCTCGCCAGAGTGCCGTTCGTGCACATGATCTATTCATCGACGAAGCAAGTCATTACGGCACTCCAACCAAAAGCCGAAAGCCCACAGCGCGTGGTTCTGATCGACTTCCCCAGCTCCGACATGAGGGCGATTGGTTTCGCTATGCGCACGTTCACCGAAACCACCAGCGGCCAGGAACTCACAGCCGTATTCGTGCCCACGGCGCCGAACCCAACCTCGGGCTATCTTGAAATCGTGCCGAGCGAGAAAGTCATCGCCGTCGATATGACCGCCGATCAAGCCATGGCGATGATCATTTCGGGCGGCGTCGTCGGACCTGACACGCTGACCTACACTCACCGCTCACCGGACAAACCAGCGGCCTTGACTTCCAAGTCCGCGTAGCCCCGCGCTGCGATCTTAGCGCCGCACTTTCATCAAGAACTTTTCGCGCATGGTCGTCGCGCTCGTTCGCGTCTCACCCGTAGCAAGATCGGGATTTTTCCGTTCAAGCTCCGCAAGTTCCAGCGCAATGGCACCGGGCGAACTCGTGAACCGCGCCAGCAAAATATAGAACGCCGGAATGACAAACAGCGTCAGCGCCGTCGAAAATATGACGCCCGCAAACACCACAACGCCGATCGCAAACCGGCTCTGCGACCCGGCGCCGCCATAGAACATCAACGGCACGGCCCCCATCGCCGTCGCCAACGACGTCATCAGAATGGGCCGAAAGCGCGTCACCGCCGCTTCGACCAAGGCGTCTCGAATGCTTAGTCCCTGATCGCGCATTTGATTGGCGAACTCGACGATCAGAATGCCGTTCTTTGCCGCCAAGCCGACCAGCATCACGATGCCGATCTGGCTGTAAATATTGAGCGTCGCGCCGGTCACCCACAACCCGAACAACGCGCCTGCAACCGCCAACGGCACGGTCAGGATGATAATGAAAGGATGAACAAGGCTTTCGAACTGCGCCGCCAAGACCAACAACACCACAAGCAGCGCTAGGCCGAAAGTGAACGCCAGCGTCGAACTCGATTCCTTGTACTCGAGCGACTGCCCCTTATAGTCGATTTGCGCGGTGGCCGGCAGCGTTTCGCGCGCGGCATTATCCAGAAAATCGAGCGCCTGCCCGAGCGTGGTCCCCGGCGCCACATTCGCCGAAATCGTAATCGCGCGCAGCCTATTGAAGCGATTCAAAGCCGACGCCGTCGCACTTTCGTTCGTCGTTACAAGATTGGACAGCGGAATGAGCGCTCCCGATCGTTCCGAACGCACAAGAATATTGGTCAGATCGCTCGGCTGGCGGCGATTGGCTTCGAGGCCCTGCAAAACGATGTCGTATTCTTCTCCGCGATCGACATAGGTTCCAACCCGCCGCTGTCCCAACATCGTCTCAAGCGTGCGTCCGATCGTTGCAACCGAAACGCCCATCTCGCCCGCGCGCGCGGCATCCACCTTCACGTTAAGCTGCGGCTTTGTTTCTTTGAAGTCCGAGTCGACATTGAGAAGGCCCGGAAATTCTTCCGCCTTGGCGATCATCTTGTCGCGCCAATCGACAAGCTCCGCGAAACTAGACCCGCCCAACACGAACTGCACCGGCGTACCGCCGCCGCCGCGCGAAAAGCTCGAACGCGCAATCGCCGTCGCCCGGATGGCCGCGAATTGCTTCAGCTTTGCCGATACGGTGTCGATGACGGCTTGCTGCGGCGGGCGCGTGCCCCACGGGCCAAGCACGATAATGCCGCGACCCGAGTTGAAATCCGACGTCGCCCCGAAACTCCCAGGCACCCGCACAATGACGCGCGCCGCCGTCCCGTCTTTCACAAGCGGCAACAACACTTTTTCGATCTCGATCATTTGCGCGTGCAAACTGTCGTAGCCGGTGCCTTCCGGCATCGACACGTTGATATCGAAAATACCGCGATCCTCGGTCGGTGCGATTTCGCCCGGCACCATGCGAAACAGCACCACGGCAATGAAGACCACGGCGCCGAACATCATGATCACCAACACGGCACCGTCCAGGCTGGCCTCAAGCACCGCGCGATAGATCTTCGCAAGAGCCGCCGTCGCAGCATGGATCGTGCGCGACAGCACGCCGACGCGCGATACCGGCATCAGCAACTTCGAGCACATCATCGGCGACAATGTCAGCGCCACCAGCGCCGAAATCGCAACCGCCGACCCAAGCGCAATGCCGAGCTCCGAAAACAACTTCCCGATCGTGCCTTCAAGAAACACGATCGGCACGAACACCGAAATCAACACCGCCGTCGTCGACAACACGGCAAACGCGACTTGCCGCGTCCCGCGCACGGCCGCCACCAGCGGCGGCTCGCCCAAATCGACGCGTCGCTGCACGTTTTCAAGCACGACGATGGCGTCATCCACGACCCACCCGATCGCAAGCACGAGCGCAAGCAAGGTCAACAGATTGATCGAGGCGCCGAACGCAGCCAACAGCGCGATCGCACCGAGCAAGCACACCGGCACCGTCACCGCCGGCACCAGAGCCGCACGCACATTGCCCAGAAACAGATAGATGACGAGCAACACCAGCCCACCCGTGATGCCCAACGTGACGTAGACCTCGTGGACCGAATCCTCGATGAACACCGAATAGTCGACGGCGACCACCATCTCGGTGCCTTTAGGT
>JAIOQG010000007.1 GCA_021413465.1 Alphaproteobacteria bacterium
CAGGGCATTGTCGCTCTGGAAGGCGAGGGACTTTCGGAGGGGGCGACCACCTATTTCGATCAGTCCGAACAAATTCCCACGCGCATCAAGCTCAGCGTCGCGACTTTGAGCGCACGCGGGGCGGTTGAGCCGCGGCCTCACTGGCGGGCCGGTGGCATTATGATTCAGAACCTGGCTGCGCTTGGCGGACACGAAGCGACGCGCCCGGTTGAGGAGGACAGCGAAGACTGGCTCCGGGCCTCGATCCTGTTCTCAACCGTCGAGCCGCACGAGTTGGTTGATCCGTTCGTCGAGGCGGAACGCTTGCTTTTTCGTTTGTACAACGAAGACGGTGTGCGCGTGTTCGAACCGCAGGCGCTGAGTTTCGCTTGCCGTTGCAGCGCGGATAAGGTTGCCGGCGTGCTGTCGCAATATCCGGATGAAGAAATCGGCGAGCTTGCCGATCAAGACGGGCAGATCAGCGCGACCTGCGAGTTCTGTTCGACGGTTTATCGTTTTGCGCCGGACGAGGTCCGCCGGCTTCAATCGGCGCAAGCGTGATCGATGAGGCGGTGCATGAAGGCAACGCAGGCGTCGACCTGAGATAGTTCGATAAACTCGTTGGGTTTGTGCGCTTGCAAGATGTTGCCCGGCCCGCAGACGACCGACGGAATATCGGCTTCTTGAAATAGGCCAGCTTCGGTGCCGTAGGATACCGCTTCGACATTGTTGCGGCCCGTGAGCTGTTTGGCCAGGGCTTCTGCCGGCGAGCTGTGATCGGGCACCAAGGGCGGAACGCGCGAGCGTGGCGTCGTGACGATGTCAGCCTCGGGTGCAATGCGTTGCAGGCGCGGTAAAACGATCTCGCGGGCGTGGTTTTCAAATCGAGTGAGTATTTCTTCTTCGTCCGAGCCCGGTAAAAAGCGAAACTCCCACTGGAATGTGCAGTGGCGCGCCAAGATGTTGAGCGCCGTGCCGCCCTCGATCACGGAGGCTTGCGTGGTCGTATAGGGCGGGTTGAAGCGGCCCGACGGATCGCCGCGTCGACGCAGTTCCTCGGCGAGTTCACCCAGATAGACGATGAGTTCGGCCGCCACCATCACCGCGTTGACGCCTTTGTCGGTCTGGCTTGAGTGCGCTTCGCGACCCGTCACGGTGGTGCGGAAGGAGCGGATGCCCTTGTGCGCGTTGACGACTTTCATGTCGGTGGGCTCGCCGATGATCGCGAGTTTCGGGCGCGGCAGGTTGCGCGCTATGTCGGCGATCATCGGGCGCACGCCTAAGCAACCGATCTCCTCGTCGTATGACAGGCGCAGGAATTCGGGCACGAACGCCAGCGCGATCGCGGAGAAGCTTTTCATGTCGGCGGTGCCGCGGCCGAAGAGCTTTCCATCTTTTTCGACAACAACGAAAGGGTCTGTGTCCCAGGGCTGATCGTCGACGGGGACGACATCGGTGTGGCCCGACAAGATGATGCCACCGGGAATATCGGGGCCGAGCGTGCAAAGCAGGTTTGCTTTCGTGCGCTCGGCGTTTGGAATGAGCTTGGGGCTGAGGCCGTGGCTCTTGAGATAGTCCGCAACGAAGTCGATTAGCTTCAAATTCGAGTCGCGACTTGTGGTGTCGAAGGCCACGAGCCGTTCGATCATCTCGCGGGGTGTGAAGGTTGGACCCATGCAATCCTCTTGGCCCGCCACCTTAGACAGAATGGCGTTCAGCCGTCGAGGCTTGAGGCTGGATTGCCGATGATCGTGAGGAATTCGCGGCGGGTCAGCGGATCTTTGCGAAAGGCGCCCAGCATGGAACTTGTGACCATCGTGACGCCGGTCTTGTGGACGCCGCGGGTGGTCATGCATTGATGCTGGGCTTCGATGACGACGGCGACGCCCTTGGGTTCGAGTACGCGCTGAATGCAGCTTGCGATCTGGGCATTCATTTTTTCCTGCACCTGCAGGCGGCGGGCGTAAGTTTCCACCACGCGGGCCAATTTCGAGATGCCCACGACGCGCTTCGTCGGCAGGTATCCGACATGCGCCTTGCCTATGATCGGCGCCAGATGGTGTTCGCAATGGGATTCGAACCTGATGTCTCGCAATACGATCATCTCGTCGTAGCCTTCGACCTCCTCGAAGGTGCGCTTCATGTATTCTTCCGGATCGACGCCATAACCCGAGAACCAGTCTTCGAAAGCGCGGGCGACGCGCGCTGGCGTGTCGCGCAGACCTTCGCGTGCCGGATCGTCGCCAGCCCAGCGCAACAGCGTTTCGACGGCGTGTTCGGCATCCTCGCGCGACGGGCGCGTCGATTCCACGATCTTGGGTTTCACCGACTGTTTGCGAATGATCGATGCCATCGTTTTGCTCCGTCGCGGCCGAGACGAGAGCCTATGCCCTTCATCCATCGCTTACCGCTCACAATCCCGTGGTCATTACGCACGGAACGGACGGATAGATCAAAGCCCTTCGCGCTATCAAATCAATAGATCGGCTGCGGAATATCTTTGTTGTCGCGGCCTTGACGAATGGCGCGACGGCGCTAGGGGCGGTTAGTGCATGCGGCGGATTTCGTGCGGGCTGTCCAAGGGGAATACCGGGATGTCGACCTGAAACGCTTCGCCGTCGGCGGTTTGCATTTGGTAGGCACCCAACATCAGGCCTGACGGCGTTTCGAGCGGTGTCCCAGACTTGTACTCAAACGTTTCGCCGGGACGCAGGATCGGCTGTTGGCCGATGACTCCCGCACCCTTAACTTCGATCGTGCGGCCGTTGGCGTCGATGATGCGCCAATAGCGCGCGCGCAGCTGAACCGTTTCAAGACCACCGTTTTCGATCAGCACCGTGTAGGCCCAAAAGAAATGGTTGTTATCGGGCGCCGACTGGTCGGCGAGAAACGCCGGTTGGACCGAAATTTTGATCTGGCGCGTTGTCCGTTCGAACATGCATCCCCCGCCAGCTTTCGGCGCCTCGGCGTTAACTTCGCTTGGCGCAGTCCCCGTTTCCCGCTTCATTGATAGTCTACCTTTATTTGCGTGCGTACCGAATTCGCAATGAAGCAATTTTCGTGCGCGGAATGGTGGAGGTCTGAAATCTCTTGCGCCGATGGTTGACGAGGGCCCGAGAACGTTAATTTCGGGCGCAGTGTGACCACACTTACCCAGTATTTGCCGGCGTCGTTCTTTTCCATAATGCCCGAGGCTTCGTCGACGTAGAGGTCAACCACGAAGCGTTTGCGCGCTGCAACCGCCAGAAACGTCAGCATATGGCACGTCGACAACGATGCGACGAAGGCCTCTTCGGGATTGACGCGATCTGCTTCGCCTTTGAATTCGGGGGCGGAGGACCACGCGACGACCTCGCCGCCGCCGAACTTCACCTCGTGAGCGCGGTTGTAGGATTCATAGGTAAAGTCGGCGGACGTGCGCCGCCATGTCGTCGTCGCGCGGTATTCGTGCATCGGTGAACCTCAAACGGCTTTGAGAGCCCGGCTCAGGTCTTCGGCCAGATCCGACGGATCTTCCAACCCGACCGACAGGCGCATCAGGCCTTCGGTCACACCCAACTCGGCGCGGGCCTCAGGAGTCAAGCGGTAATGCGTCGTCGTCGCCGGGTGGGTAATCAGAGATTTGGCATCGCCCAGATTGTTCGAGATGTCGATTAGCTTCAGCGCGTTGGCGAAGCGAAACGCCGCCGCCTTTCCGCCGTCGATGTCGAACGTTACGAGTGACCCACCGAGGCCCATCTGCGCGCGGGCGAGGGCTGCTTGCGGATGGTCGGGGCGGCCGGGATAGGTGACGCGTTTGACCTTCGGTTCGCGCGCGAGAACATCGGCCACGGCAGCAGCGTGTTCGCACATCGCACGCACGCGCAGATCGAGCGTCTCCAGAGCCTTGACCAGGACCCAGGCGTTGAAGGGGCTGAGCGAGGGACCCGTGTTGCGGATGAACGGCAACAAGTGATCGGCGAGGAATTTCTCGTCACACAGAATTGCACCGCCGAGGCAGCGGCCTTGGCCGTCAATGTGCTTTGTCGCCGAATAGACGACGATGTCGGCGCCGTATTCCATCGGGCGCTGTAGCACTGGGGTCGCGAAGACGTTGTCGACGATTAATCTTGCGCCTGCTTTGTGCGCGATCTCGGCGACGGCGCGCAGATCGATGATCTCAAGCGTCGGGTTGGCCGGCGTTTCAAGGAACAGAACTTTGGTCGCCGGCTTGACGGCTTGGCGCCAGGCTTCCAGGTTCGTGCCGTCGACCAACGTCGAGGTGATGCCGTAACGCGGCAGCACATCCTCGATGACATAGCGGCAGCCGCCGAACATGGCGCGCGAAGCGATGACGTGATCGCCTTGGCGCAGATGGCACAACATCGATGCCGTCACGGCGGCCATGCCTGTCGCCGTTGCGCGCGCGACCGGCGCACCTTCGATCAGGGCCATGCGGTCTTCGAACATGGCGACCGTGGGGTTGCCGAAGCGCGAATACATGTAGCCCGGCTCTTCGCCCTTGAAGCGCGCTTCGGCCGATTCCGCGCTGTCGTAGGCGTAGCCGGACGTCAGATACAGAGCTTCGGAGGTTTCGCCGTGTTCCGACCGTTTCAGGCCGCCCCGCACCAGGCGGGTCTTTAAGCCGTATTTGCGGCCGGCTTCCAATTCACCCATCGTCACGCACTCCACACAAAAATCCCCGGACCAAGGGGAAAAATCCCAAGCCGGGGTCGGAGGTCGTGCGACCCGGCCTTTTAGCAGTTTGTTTAACGTGGCCGCGAAGCTGACCGGCTCAAATCACCACGAAGGCCCAGCTTAATTTGCGCGGGCTGGCGGGTCAATGCTTCCAAGGGCTGGGGACATTCCGCCGCGCCACTTTGATCGCCGCGCGGCCTAGCCTAAAACAGCGCATGGTTCAGGGCTCAACTCTCTTTACGACCGGCGACGACGGGTCGGACATCGTGCGCGGGCATTCGACCGGGATCCTTCCCGCGAGCCAACTGCGTGGGATGATTCATCGCGGACGCTTGCAGGCGTTGAAAGACATCGAAGAAGCGCAGATTCAACCGGCGAGCTTGGATTTGCGCCTGGGTGCAGTGGCATGGCGCATTCGCGCGAGCTTTCTGCCCGGGCCCGACTCGACCGTCAAAAGCCGCATCGATCAGCTGGCGTTGCATCAGATCGATCTAAGCAAGGGCGCGGTGTTCGAGGCGGGGTGCGTTTACGTCGTGCCGCTGCTGGAGAGCGTGGCGTTGCCTTATCGGGTATCGGGCGTCGCCAATCCGAAAAGTTCGACAGGGCGGCTCGATGTGTTCACGCGGCTGATCACGGACCGCGCAAAGGAATTCGATCGCATCGAGCCCGGTTATGAAGGCCCGCTTTACGCCGAGGTCAGCCCGCGGTCGTTTTCGATCTTGGTGCGCGAAGGATCGCGTTTGAACCAGCTGCGTCTGCGCCGCGGCTCGCCGCCTTTCTCGGACACCGAGTTGCGGCGTCTGCAGCAAGAGCAAGGTATTGTCGCGGGCGAAGCCGATATCAGCGACGGCATCGCGTTGACGGTCGACCTAAAGGGTGCCGGCGGCAACGAGCTTGTCGGCTATCGTGCGAAGCGGCATGCGGGCTTGATCGATGTCGATAAGCCCGGTGCGCATGACGTCGGAGATTATTGGGAAGCCATTCGCGCGCGCCAAGACGCCACGATCGTGCTTGATCCGAACGAGTTTTACATACTCGCTTCGCGCGAGGCGGTTTCAATTCCGCCGGAATATGCGGCGGAAATGGTGCCGTACAATCCGCTGGTTGGCGAATTTCGCGTGCACTATGCGGGGTTCTTCGATCCGGGGTTCGGTTATTCGGGCGCCGGTGGCGCGGGCTCACGCGCCGTGCTGGAAGTGCGAAGCCATGAAGTGCCGTTCATTTTGCAGCACGGGCAGATTATCGGGCGTCTGGTGTTCGAACGTCTGACGGAGCCGCCTGAGCGCGTGTACGGGCAGGGTATCGGCTCGCACTATCAAGCGCAGGGCTTGAAGCTGTCGAAGCA
>JAIOQG010000008.1 GCA_021413465.1 Alphaproteobacteria bacterium
CGCTTGCCGGTGATGATCTGGTTGATGCGCGACGTGTGTTCCGCCGGCGTATAAACCTCGACCGCCATGATCGGATCGAGCAAAACGGGCGAACAATTCGCCATGCCTTCCGACATCCCCACGCGGGCTGCCATCTGAAACGCCGCATCGCTGGAGTCGACGCTGTGATAACTGCCGTCGGTCAACGTCACGGACACATCGACGACTGGAAATCCCAAAGGCCCTTTGTGCAAATAGTCGCGCACGCCTTTCTCGACCGATGGGATGAACTGCCGCGGCACCACGCCGCCCGCAATTTTGTCGATGAACTCGAACCCGGCCCCACGCGCCACGGGTTTGATCTGCAGCACGACATCGCCGAATTGACCGTGCCCGCCCGACTGCTTTTTGTGCCGCCCGCGTTGCTCGGTCTCCTTACGGATCGATTCGCGGTACCCGATTTGCGGCGTGCCGGTCGCAAGCTTCAGGCCGAATTTGCGCTCGGTCCGCGCCAACGCCGTTCGCAAATGCACCTCGCCCTGGCCCAGCAAGATGGATTCGTGCAACTCCGCAACCTGTTCGAAGACGATGCCGGGATCCTCCTCGCGCAACTTGGAAATGGCCCCCGACAACTTCACGTCGTCATTCCGGTTCGCAGCCTTGATCGACATTTTGTATACCGGCGGCAGCACCTCGGCACGCCTAAGCGGTTTGATCGGTTTGGGCGCCGCCAGCGTGTCGCCCGTGTGCGCCTTTTCCAAACGTCCGATCGCAACCAAGTCGCCGGCCCCCGCGCCGGGAATCTTTGTCGCTTTGTCGCCTTGCATGGAAAACAAGCCTGACACGCGCTCTTCCACACCGGAACTATTCGAAAGCGTCGCGCCATCCTTCAGAATTCCGCGCAACACCCGCGCCAGCGACAACTTCCCGCCGGCCGCGTGAAACGTTTTGACGATTTGCATCACCGGATCGTCGCTTGAACCCTCGAGGCCTTGACGCTTCGCCGTGCGCCGCACCTCGGGCACTTCGTGTCGCAACGCCTTGAGCAACCGGCGCACGCCGTTGTCGCGCTCGGCCGAGCCAAGCAACACCGGTACGATCAGCCCGTCGGCAAGTTCGCGCGCCAAGTCCGCGAAAATTTCGTCGCGCGGCGGCTCGATGTCCGACAACAATTCTTCCATCAAATGGTCGTCGTAGTCGGCGAGCTTTTCCAGCATCTGATAGCGCGCCTCGTGCTCGCGATCGGTCATATCGGACGGCATGGCAACGACTTCGGAGGCCGCATGCTCGCGATAAACAAAAGCGCGTTCCAGCGCCAGATCGACAAACCCGGTCACGACGCCGTTCTTCCAAATCGGCACTTGGCGCAAGACCAAGGGTTTGACCGACGCCGGCTGCAACGCGGCCAACAGATCGCGGATCCGCCCTTGCGCCTTGTCGACTTTGTTGATGAATAGGAAGTGCGGGATCGCAAGATCGGACAACCGCTTCAAGAGAGGCTGCAGCAACGCCGCTTTGGCGGGATCGGGCTCAGCCACCACGATAACGGCATCCACCCCCGAAAGCGCGTTGAGCGTTTCTTGTTGAAACTCGATCGAGCCGGGGCAATCCAAAAAGCTGAAATGATCGTCGAGAAAGACGGCGCTCGCGGCAGTAACTTCGACGCTCATCATGCGCTCGCGCGCTTCCGGCGAAGCGTCGCCGGTGGTATTTTTTTGCGCCTGGCTGCCTTTGCGCGTAATGGCGCCGGTCGCAAACAACATACTTTCAAGCAGCGTTGTTTTTCCGCTGCCTTGGGGCCCGACCAGGGCCACGCAACGCGGCCCATGTCCCCCCTTCCCGTTCTTGTCTGCCATGAGGTTGCTCCCTGAATGCCCGGGGGCGCAACCAATGCATCATTACGCCCTTGATACCGGGCACATCATCGTTTCAACGGAACGGGGAAAAGCGCAAGCGAAAAAGCGCTTAACGCAATCCGGCGCGGAAACGCCGTATCCGGTCGCACTCTTTTTCCGGCGCATCCTCGGATCGGCGAGCGGTTGCGCATAACCCGTTTCTGTGATCGATTTGAGTGGTCAACTCCAGAGTCAAGTTACCCACAAACGTCACAGCGATACCGACAAAATGGACTGGCGAGCGCGTATTAGCATCGATCCCGGCATCTGCCACGGCAAGGCTTGCATCAAAGGGACGCGCATCATGGTGTCCGTGGTGTTGGACAACCTCGCGGCTGGTAAGTCCGCCGATGAAATCGTGCAGCTTTACCCAACGCTGCACCGGGAAGACGTGTCCGCAGCAATGGCTTATGCGGCGGAGTTGGCGCGCGAGCGTGTCGTGCTGACAAGCGCCGCGTGAGATTCAAACTCGATGAAAATCTCTCGCCTTCGCTGGCGGAGATATTTGACGCCGAAGGGCACGACGCCCATTCTGTTGTCCAGCAAGCGCTGGCAGGTCAACCGGACGAGCGCGTCATCGACGTCTGTGTGCGAGAACTGAGGGCGCTCGTGACGTTGGACTTGGATTTCTCCAACATCTTGGCCTACCCGCCGGCTAGCTTTGCAGGAATTGTAGTCCTACGGTTGGCCGATCAATCGCATTTGACGGTCGAAAATACGATCAGGCGAATGTTGGCGCTGCTGCCGCACGAACGGCTTTCAGGCACGCTTTGGATCGTAGAAGAGCACCGGGTACGGATTCACGGATGATAGACTTATCAAGCGCTCCCTCACCGCAGCCCGGCGCAGAAACGCTGTATCCGCTCACACGCCTTTTCCAGCACATCCTCTGACGTGGCATAGGAAATGCGGAAATACGGCGACAGACCGAACGCCGCGCCGTGCACCACCGCGACGCCTTCGGCGGCGAGCAGTTCGGCCGCAAAA
>JAIOQG010000098.1 GCA_021413465.1 Alphaproteobacteria bacterium
ATGCTGCGCTTATCTGTCGTCGTGGTTCCTGCGCTCGCGGCGCTTGCCGCGACCTACGCCGAGGGCGAAGGCTGGGGTTTGCTGCCGGCGCTCGGCATTCATGGCATTGCGGCGGCGGTCGTTGCTTTCTTGGTCCTCGACCTTGCGATTTATGCCCAGCATGTGGCGTTTCATTTTGTGCCGGCGTTTTGGCGGCTGCATCGCGTGCATCATGCCGACACCGAATTCGACGTGACCACAGGCGTGCGATTTCACGCGGGCGAGATTTTTCTCAGCCAGGTTTGGAAGATTGCGGTCGTGCTTGCGCTTGGTGCGCCGGCGGTCGCGGTACTTGTGTTTGGAATCGTGCTCAATGCGACGGCGATGTTCAACCACTCGAACTTAAGGTTGCCCGATGCCGTCGACCGGCGCTTGCGTTTGCTGACGGTAACGCCGGATATGCATCGCGTGCACCATTCGATCGCCGTGATTGAAACGAATTCGAACTTTGGCTTCAATTTCCCGTTCTGGGATCGCATGTTTGGAACCTATCGCGCAGCGTCACTGAGCGATCAGGCGAGCATGCCGATCGGCTTGGCGTCCTATCGCGGCGCGGAACCTTCGCGACTGTGGTGGCTTATGGTGTTGCCGTTCGTGCGAGAGCCCCAGCGATGAAGACAGTGTTCTTGTTGCGTCATGCGAAGTCGGATTGGGCTGATGCCGGGCTCAAAGATCAAGACCGACGCTTGAGCGAGCGCGGTCGAGATGCGGCGCCGCGCATGGGGGCATATCTAAGCGCGAAGCACTACGAGCCCGACGCCGTTCTGTGTTCTACGGCGCGGCGAACGGTGGAGACCTGCGACCTTGTTAAGAGTGCGATCGGCGAAGGTGTGCAGGTGCAGTTCGAAGACAGCCTCTATCTTGCAGGACTGCGTCATTTACTTGATCGACTGAAGTGGCTCGATGACCATGTGAAGTCGGCGATGATCATTGGTCACAATCCGGGCCTGGAGCAGTTGGCAAATGCGTTGCCGCATTCGCCGAAGACCGAGGCCGAAGAGAAACTCCACAGGCGGATGCGGGAGAAGTTTTCAACTTGCGCCTTGGCGGTGATAAAGCTGCCGATCAAGACGTGGCGCGACTTGAAGCCGGGAACCGGCACGCTTGTGGACTTTATGCGGCCGCGCGATCTCTAGGAGAAAATCATGTCGCAGACTCGCATGACCGCGCTCGTTACCGGCGCCTCGGCCGGTATCGGCAAAGCCTTTGCCGATGTGTTCGCTAAATACGGCTTCAATTTGATCCTGACGGCGCGACGCGAGGACAAGTTGCGAGACGTCGCCACGGCGCTTGAAGCGAAGCACCGGATCAAAGCCGACGTGATTGCCGCCGATCTGGCCGATCCTGCGGCGCCGGAAAAGCTTGTCGCCGACATTAGGTCGCGCGGTCTTCAGGTCGATGCGCTTGTCAACAATGCTGGATACGGCGTGCCCGGCGCTTACGGCGCGACGGCGTGGAACGATCAGAAGGCATTCATCCAGGTGCTGGTTACGGCGCCGTGCGAGCTGGCGCACCGCTTGTTGCCGGACATGGTGGCGCGCAAGAAAGGCTACATCATCAACATCGCCTCCGTTGCCGGGATGGTTCCGGGATCGGTCGGGCACACGCTTTACGGCGCTTCGAAGAGTTTCATGGTGCAGTTCTCGCGTTCGCTGCATCTGGAGAATGAAGGCACCGGGGTGAATGTGACGGCGGTCTGTCCCGGCTTCACATTCAGCGAGTTTCACGACGTGACGGGCACGCGCGCTCAAGTGTCGAAGATGCCGTCCTATATGTGGATGACGGCGGAGGCGGTCGCCGAGGAAGGCTATCAAGCGGTGATGCGCAACAAGGCCGTGCACGTGAACGGCAACGTCAACAAAGGGATTGTGCTGCTGGCAAAGTATTTGCCGGATAGCGTCGGGTTGATGATTATGCGGGCGCGCTCGAAGGATGTGCGCGCGCAATAAAGCGCCCTAACTCAGCGGCGGTTCGGGTTCTTCGGCACCGCGTCCGACGCGTTGGCGGGGTTTACCGATGTCGAGCGACGGCCAGCCATAGGCGATTTCGCGCAGCGAGCGGCCCCACATCGGGTGTTGGCGTTCGGCCACGATCTGGCCGCCCATTGCTTCGTAGAAAAAGCGCGAGGGATTGTCGGCAAGCGCCCAGATGATCATGCCACGATAGTTTGCTTTGGAGAACAGGCGAAACGTCGACGTTAGGAGTGCGGCGCCGAAGCCTTGGCCAGTCCATCCGGGAGCGACGTAAAGCGTGAAAACCTCGCCTTCGTAGGGCAAAGACTTGTCGCGCGAGGGGCCGGCGCTGGCGAAGGCGTAGATTTTCGATTCGGCGTCCGCGGCGACCAAAACCGGATTGCGCAGGTTCGACGCTTTGATCGTACGCGTCCACCCGGCGGCATGCTCGGTCTTCGACATTTTGAGAAGGCCCGTGTCGGGCAAGAGACCGGCGTAGGTGTCGCGCCAGGAATCGACGTAGACATCGGCGATCTCAGCCGAGTCGGATGGCCGGGCGAGCCTGATGCCGATGCGGATGGTGTCGTCCATACTGTCCGCTCTTTCGTGCAAAAAATAAAAGCGCGAGAGATGAGCATTTCACCCCTCGCGCCACAGTTCAACAAATTTAAGGTGGCTCAGTAGGCGCCCATGCGATCCATTGTGGCCGCGCCAGCGACGCCGTCGGCTTCCATATTGTTCGCCTTTTGATACGCCTCGACCGCCTTTTTCACGTCGGCGTCGTATTTGCCATCGATCGGGCCTTTGTACTGGCCCGATTGCTTCAGCGCTTCCTGCAGTCGTTCAACCTCTATGCCCTTGTCGCCTTCCTGCAGTGCAAAGCCCGAGCGTTTGCCCGATTTCGCCTGATAGAGGCGCTGTTTGCTGGATTTCAGGTAGTCTTGCTGCGCCGAGGGCGAGGCGGCCGCCGTCGACATTTGGTTATTTTCGACTTTGACGGCCTCGATCTTGCGGCGAATGCGCTCGTCTTTCAGGATCGCATTCTTCGATTCCAGATCCTTCGCGAGCGCGGTCATGTTCTTCTGAGCCTCGTCGCGTTTACCAGCCTGATAAAGCTTGACCTGTTCCTTTTGAACACGATCGCTTTCGGCGAGTGCCGCCTCGGCCGTTGCCGTTGCATTGCGCGCTTTGTCGACCGCGGCGCGGTCCGTCGTGACATCGACCGCGAGTTTTTGCGTGAAGTTCGATGTCGCACCGGATTTCGCGTTCTTGTAGCTCAGCTCCACTTGCCCGAGATCAACGCGGCCCGATGCCGATGTGGCGATCTCCAAGCGCAGCAAGACCGAGCGCTTTTCGCCTTCGAACACATCTTCCAGCGCGCGGTTGGTGTTGGTGGTGCCGCTGGCGTCGTCATAGCCGACGACTTCGACTTTGCGCACGGCGGCCGTACCGCTGAATTTCAGTTCAACGTCGCGAGCCGTGGTTTCGAACAGCGAGCCCAGTTCCTCCTGGAAAACCCGGGCCATTTGGGTGGGATGTTCGATGTAGTAATAGCGGCCGCCGCCGTTTTCGGCGACGGCTTGCATCAGGTCTTCGTCGTAGTCGCGGCCCAGACCCATAGCGGAAATGCGGATGCCGTCGCCCTTGGCGCCGCGCACGAGGCGGGCGATTTCAGCGTGATCGGTGATGCCTGTATTTGCCAGGCCGTCGGACATGAGGATGACGCGCGTAATCGTGCCGTCTGCGTTGGCGGGGCCGTCTAGGGCGCCTTTGGCCTCGTCGACGCCGCGCATCATCCCGCCGGACAGGTTCGTGGAGCCGCGCGGGTCTAGGCGATCGATCATGCCTTTGACCTCACCCAAATTGCGGACGCGCTGGGCCGGCCACATAACGGTGATCT
>JAIOQG010000099.1 GCA_021413465.1 Alphaproteobacteria bacterium
CCTGACCACCGGCAACAAATCGGAAATGTCGGTCGGCTACGCCACGCTCTATGGCGACATGTGCGGCGGCTACAACGTGCTCAAAGACATCTACAAGATGCAGGTCTTCGCGCTCTCGAACTGGCGCAATCAGCACAAGCCCCTGCACGCGCTTGGCCCGGCAGGACGCGTCATGCCCGAACACGTAATCACGAAGCCGCCCACAGCCGAATTGCGCGCGAACCAAAAAGACGAAGACTCGCTGCCGCCCTATGCCAAACTCGACGACATTCTCGAATGCCTCGTTGAGGGCGAGATGCCGGTTGAAGACATTATCAAGCGCGGCCACGACCTGACGACGATCAAGCGGGTGGAACACCTGCTCTCGATCGCCGAATACAAACGCCGCCAAGCCCCACCCGGCGTCAAAATCACGCGCAAGAATTTCGGACGTGATAGAAGGTATCCGATAACAAATGCATTTAGGGACGCCACATGAGGAAATTTGCGATACTTTTCCTAGTAGTTGCTTTCGGGCGGGAGGCGACAGCGGACAATCAGGTAGGATCGGTGCCCCCGGCAAGCTCTCCGGTTCAAGCATGCCCGATGGTGGTGGATCTAACTGGCGAACGACCGCCGGTGCACGAGCCAATTTCAAGCCAACCTGCGGCGCGCTATCCGATTTCGATGCTTCGCGCGGAAAGAGAAGGAGTCGTCCGATTGCTTGTTCTCCTAGGAGTTGACGGGGCAGTCTTGGAAGCGAATGTGTTGAAATCACCGCACCGTGATTTTGGTCAAGCCGCTTTGGCTGCCGTTCAAAAATGGCGCTGGGCGCCTTACGAGAGCGATGGCAAGTCAGCCTGCGTTCGCACGGAAGTCGAAGTCAGATTCGAGCTGAGATAAGTCGATATGGCTAGTGTCGTCCGCTTCGCGCCCAGTCCCACGGGCAGGCTTCACGTCGGCAACATCCGCGCCGCGCTCACGAACTATTTGTTCGCGCGCAAGGCCGGCGGAAAATTCCTGCTGCGCCTCGACGACACCGATACCGAACGCTCGACCGAAGAAAACGCGCAAGGCATATACGCCGACCTCGCCTGGCTGGGCTTGAAGCACGATCTCTTCGCCAAACAGTCTGAGCGCACGGCGTCGTACGAAGCCGCCTCCGAAAAGCTGCGCGCCGCCGGCCGTCTGTATCCATGCTACGAAACTGCCGACGAACTCGACCGCCGCCGCAAGCGCCAACTCGCCCAGCATAAGCCGCCAATCTACGACCGCGCAGCGTTAAACCTGACGGCGGAGCAGCGCGCCGCGTTCGAGGCGCAGGGCCGCAAACCCCATTGGCGCTTCAAAGTTTCGGGCAAGAGCGTCGAGTTCAACGACCTCATCCGCGGCCCTGTACACATCGAAACCTCGTCGTTGTCGGACCCGGTTTTGATCCGCGAGGACGGACGCTTTCTCTACACGCTGCCCAGCGTCGTCGACGATATCGACTTCAACATCACGCACATCATTCGCGGCGAAGACCACGTCACCAACACCGGCGTCCAGATCGAGATCTTCGAAGCCTTGGGCGCAGCCATTCCAATCTTCGCCCATTTCTCGATGTTGATTGGCGCCGGCGGCGAGGCACTCTCGAAACGCTTGGGCTCGCTGTCGATCGAAGGATTGCGCGCCGATGGCCTGGAGCCGATGGCGATCAACAGCCTGCTCGCAAAGCTCGGCACCTCCGATCCCGTGGTGGCGCGCGCGTCGCTCGACGAATTGGTCGCCGACTTCGATCTGGCAAAGTTCAGCCGCGCCCCGGCGCACTTCGATCCGAACGATCTGAAAACGCTCAACCACAAACTGCTACACGCCATGTCGTTCGACGGCGTGTCGTCCGCACTCGCTCGGCTGGGCGTTGGTGGCGGCGCGCCGTTCTGGGAAACGGTGCGCGACAACATCCAGCTCTTGAGCGAGGCGCGCGACTGGTGGCACGTCGTCGAAGGCCCAATCGATCCCGTGATCGAAGACGCAGGTCTCGCCGCGAGCGCACGTGAATTGTTACCTAACGGACCCTTTACGGACGCAACGTGGACGGAGTGGACCTCCGCGGTTTCCGCCAAAACCGGTGCCAAAGGTAAGGCTCTGTTTAGGCCGTTACGCATGGCCTTGACCGGCCAGACCCATGGACCGGAGATGAAAAAGCTGCTACCCCTCATCGGACCTGAACGGGCTGCCAAACGGCTTTCCGGCCAGGCAGCATGAGGAAATTCGGTACGTGTCGCATGCGCTGACCCAATCCGACCTGACCGCCGCGGCGCAA
>JAIOQG010000190.1 GCA_021413465.1 Alphaproteobacteria bacterium
TTCGAGGCGGCGATGGCGTCGTTCCTGCCCGCGATGTTTCCGGCCGATGAGATATTGGCGCTCGACGCTGCGGGCAGTCCTTATGGCCAACTTGCGCCGCGCCTCGGTACTTTGAAGGCCGAGGCTTTTCGGGCGGCAACGATCGCGGCGCTCGACGTCGGCGTCAAGGCGGCCGCGGACCATCCCACCTGGGGCGACATGCATCGCCTTTCGGTGCAGGCGCAGTTTGCGGCGATCCCGGTGATCGGGTCGCGCTATCAGTTCGACAATGTTCCGGCTGCGGGCTCGTCGGAGACGATCCTGAAGACCGACCACGAGTCGTCGGCGGAGCGGCACAACACGCGTTATGGCGCGCAGGCGCGGCATGTGTCGGATCTTTCGAATCCGGATGCGAACTGGTTCGTGATGCTGGGCGGGAACGACGGCTGGTACAACTCGTCGACGTTTCGCGATCAGGTCGATGCGTTCATGACCGGGCAGAGCTATCAGGTGCCGCTGAAAATCGAGACCGTGCGCGCGACGTTTGCGCGCAAGAGTGTGCTGAAAGCGCAATGACCGACTTCACGCCGCTGCTGAAGCTCTACGCCCGGCGGCGGCGGCGCACGCTTGCCGCGCTTGACGAGGCGGCGGCGCAGGAGCGGCAGCTCCAACGCCTGCTGGCAGCGGCGGCGAACACGCAGTTCGGCCGCGAGCATGGCTTTGCCTCGATCAAGACGGTCGAGGAGTATCAGAAGGCGGTGCGGCTGCGCCGGTATGACGACTTCTGGAAGACCTATTGGCAGCCGAAGTTTCCGGTGATCGAGAACGTTACGTGGCCCGGGCGCGTGCCCTACTTTGCGGTGACGTCGGGTACGACTTCCGGCACGTCGAAGTACATTCCGGTGACGCAGGCGATGAACCGCTCGAACACGCTGGCGGGGCTCGACCTTTTCTCGCACCACGTGACGCACCGGCCGGCATCGCGGGTCTTCGGCGGCAAGAGTTTTATGCTGGGCGGATCGACCGATCTGGTTCGCCAAGCGCAAGGCGTCTGGTCGGGCGATCTCTCGGGCATTGCGATCAAGCGGTTGCCGTGGTGGGCGCAGCAGTTCGCGTTCCCGCCAATCGAGTATGCGCTGCTGACCGATTGGGAAGAGAAGGTCGCGAAGCTGGCGACGCTGGCGGTCGAGAGCGACATTCGCGTGATCACCGGTACGCCGTCATGGCTGCTCATTCTCTTTGATCGGCAGCAAGCCAATGCCGGGCGCGCGGTGACGGCGCGCGACCTTTATCCGAAGCTCGATCTCTTGGTGCATGGCGGGGTGAACTTCAAACCGTATCGGGAGCGCTTCGAGCAGTTTCTGGCGGGTGGCGCGGAGTTGCGGGAAGTCTATCCGGCATCGGAGGGTTTCATCGCATTGCAAGACGAGCGGCCGGAGGATGGGCTGCGCCTCATCACCGATAACGGTCTGTTCTTCGAGTTCGTGCCGGTCGACGAAATCGACTCGGCCCAACCGACCCGGCACTGGATCGGCAATGTCGAGCCCGAGGTCAACTACGCGATCGTGCTTTCGACGTGCTCGGGATGCTGGAGCTACGTGATAGGCGACACCGTGCGCTTCGTTTCGCGCGAACCTCCGCGGCTCTTCATCACCGGCCGCACGAGCTATGCGATGTCCGCGTTCGGCGAACATCTGATCGGCGAGGAAGTCGAAGACGCGGTCGCGTTCGCGGCGGCGTCGAACCGTCTCACGATCAACGACTTTTCCATGGGTGCGGTGTTTCCGGCGCTGGCCGGCGACTTGGGCGGGCATCTTTTCATCGTCGAGTTCGACCGGGTGCCAGCCGACAGCGCCACGGCGGCGTTCGCCAAGGCAATCGACGACCGATTGCAGACGCGCAACGACGACTATCGCGCACACCGTGCGGAAGGCTTCGGCCTCCATGCGCCGCGCGTGCGAGCCGTGCCGGCCGGCACCTTTGCGCGTTGGATGAAGGCGCGCGGGCGCTTGGGCGGGCAAAACAAAGTGCCGCGGATCATCAACGACGCGGCGCTGTTTGCGGATCTAGAGCGCTTCAGCGCCGGAGCGTGAGACAGCGGGCGGTGTGGAATTTCGGTGATTGGTGGTGACAACGACCATCTTGGAACATCGATGCCAGTCGGGGCGCCGTCCACCCCATCACCGAGATATGACCCTCGGGAGCCGGCGGTTGTCGCCAGTGTTTGCGCGCCGGCAAGCACTCGTCTCGGCGTTTGCGGTACGAGTTCCGGTTCGACCAGGGTGGCGAGGATCGCGATGAGCGATGCGAGCACGCAGGCGCGATGCGCGATCGTTGCGGCGTTGGAAAAAAGACATCGCGATCCCTCTTGACGAAATTATTGTTCTGCAATAATTTCTTTCTGTCTTTCCTGGAGAGAAGCAGATGGAGACGGTGGTGACTGAGCAAAAAGTGGCGAATTCGGGAGCAATGATCGTCGGGCTTGTCGCATTTGCGATTCCTCTATTGTTGGCGGCGATCGTGTTGCCGCTGATCGGGCGGGTTTATCTGGCGATCTTCGAGCCGGCCGTGCCCGATCCGCACGCGATCTGGACAAACGCCACCGTCCACATCGTAGAAGCGTTGCCGGCGCTCATTCTGTCGTGGACGATGTTCGGTGTGAGCCGCGTTCTCGTGGAGTACGCGCACGGGCGCCACCTGTCGCTGCGCGCGAGCCGGAGCTTGATGTGGGTCGGCCTGGGCGCGCTGGTCGCGTTGCTGCTCAACGTGGCGGTGGTGCCGGTCACCGTTGCGGCGCTTCGCGGTTCGTCGCTCTGGACCGCGTTGGATGCGGATGTGTTCGATATTGGGCTCTTGATGTTCGCGGCCAGCATCGTGACCATCGGCGGCGCGCTGGAGGCGGCGGCGCGAGACCTTCAGAACGAGCACGATCAAATCGTTTGATGCGCATCGTCGTTACACTCGACGTGATGCTGGCGCGGCGGAAGATGAAGGCGAAGGACCTCGCCGATCGCATCGGCATCACGGAAGCCAATCTGTCCCTGTTGCGGACGGGCAAGGTGAAGGGTGTGCGCTTCGAGACGCTCGCCAAGATCTGCGCTGAGCTGGGCTGCAAGCCCGCCGATCTGTTGGACGTGGCTGAAGACAAGGGAGACGCGAAGCTCTCCGTTTAGGGTCTATCCGTTTTGCAAATAAATACGGGGACACTATACATTCTCCCACCGCGTCGGTGCTTGACTTTCCTCCATTATGCAACATATGATGTTTCATGAGGCGAGATAGCAGATTATCAGGGGTGCTCCACGTCCTTCTGCACATGAGAGAGCACGGAGCCCCGATGACTTCCGAGATGCTGGCAAAACCAATGGGCACCAATCCCGTGGTGATCCGGCGGGTCATGGCTGGCTTGAGGGACCAAGGATATGTCCGGTCGGAAAAGGGCCATGGCGGCGGGTGGACGTTGGCCTGCGACCTCTCGAGGGTGACGTTGCGCGACGTCTATGTGGCGCTCGGGAGCCCTTCGGTTCTCGCCATGGGCAACAGGACGGAGACGCCCGGCTGCCTCGTCGAACAGGCGGTAAATGCGGCCCTCGGTCAAGCATTCGAGGACGCGGAAGCGCTGCTGCTCGTGCGCTTCGGGGAAGTGACCCTGGCGATGCTGAGCACCGATGTCCATGAGCGGCTTATTGCCCGCGGCAAATCTCATCATTTGGAGAACACTCATGCGTGATGACGCAGACGTCACCAGCGACGGTGTTGGCTGGGTATCGGACGATGCCTGCTTCGAGGTGATGTGGTGAGCGAGCGCATGGACCCATTCTCCGATCCTCAGGCCGTGGCACGGTACGCCGACGGGGCGACGCGTAACGTGCCTGGCTACCACGCCATGCAGCGCATGACGACGCTTCTGCTTGCAGAGCGTGTTCCGGAAGATGCCCGAGTGTTGGTTCTCGGCGCTGGCGGCGGGCTGGAGTTGAAGGTGTTTGCCGAGGCTCATCCGAATTGGGTCTTCGACGGCGTCGATCCAAGCGCCGAGATGCTGAAGCTGGCCCAACGGACTCTAGGACCGCTCGCCTCGCGCGCGACCCTGCTTCAGGGCACCATCGGCGACGCGCCGGTCGGCCCGTTCGATGCGGCGACCTGTCTTCTGACGTTGCACTTTTTGACTGTCGAGGAACGGCGACGCACGGCAGCCGAGGTTCACCGCCGCCTCAAGCCTGGCGCGCCCTTCGTGGTTGCGCACTTCTGCATTCCGCAGGGCGACGAGCGCGCCGTGTGGCTATCGCGGTTCGCGGCATACGCCGGCATCGATCCAGACCAGGTGGCCGCGATCGATTCGCACCTAACCATCCTCTCGTCGGAGCAGGACGAAGCGATCCTACGTGAAGCCGGCTTTTCGAATGTCAGCCTATTCTACGCCGGCTTCACATTCCGCGGCTGGGTAGGGTACGCCTGATGCGATCCGATAGCTGAAATTATGAAATTACATGGCGGTTGCTAAAAGCGTCTGCGCGTCGGCGAGAACGCGGGCCAGCGTTTGCGGTACCAGTTCCGCCTCGACGAGGGCGGCGATGATTGCAGTGAGCGACGCGAGCACCCAAGCGCGATGCGCCAGTGGGGCGGGACCCCTGCGGCGTTGCACGATCTCGCCTGCGAGGGTCAGTCCGCCGAACGCCGTCATCGCCATGATGAGGAAGATCGCGGAGAGCGGCGCCCAGATGTAGGTGGGCGGGCCAACCAAGGTTGCGCTGGCGTTGCCAATGGCGATGGCCGTGGTGTTCGTATGCCTTGCAAGCGCGTCGGATAGCGCATCGGTCCAAACGACAAGGCTGACGGTTGCGAGCGCCAGCCACAGCGACGAGCGCGCCCACAGCGGTGTTTCCTTCGCCAGCGGATAGTCGGCGAGGATGCGCATGATCCACGCGAGCGGCCACACGGCGACCGACAGCAAGCCGACGAAAACAAGAAACGGTACGTTCCAAACGATGGTGCCTGCGAATTCAAGCGGCCAAAAATTGAAGCCGGTGATGGTGCGGGCGTCGAGCTTGTGGGTGATGAAAACGGGCGGTTGGCGCCGGCCTAGGCAGGTTTGGTCGATCTTCTTTTCAGGTGTCGTCAAGAAGTCGGCGACGATTTGTTCGAGGCACGTGTCGTCGAGCGACGGTCCGTGGCCGGCGAAGGGCACCAGGATCTTTTGAGATTTTGCGCCGGGCAGATCTGCCGTGCCCATTGAGACCGCCGATGGCGTGGTGGGGTCCCAGGCGCCGGCGACGACGAGGGTGGGGATCTGTGATTGGCGCGGGGTTTGCCAATTGCGGTCGCGTTTCGACGGCCAGGCGTCGCAAAATCTGAGATTGGCGGCAATGGTGCTGGCGCGCGTCAAAGCGGGCCACGCCGCCGCTGTTTCGTCGACGCGCTTGCGATCGTCGAAAGGCGCGCGTTCGCGGCATTCGATGGCGAGCCAGACGCCGACATCGAAGTCGCGTGAATCGCCGATGATGTTGGCCATGGCGGCGGAGACCAGCGGTGTGGCGCGGCGGCTGCGTACGTCGTCGATAAAGAGGGGAATGGCCGGCCATTCAGCCGGATCCATCAGCAAAGTTCTGAGCGCGGGCACGAAGTATTCCGCATTCATGTGGCGGGGTAGGCGCGTGGAGATTGTGCCGACCGGCGGGACGGTGAGGTTTTGTTTTTCGAGTGTGGCGATGGCTTGCTCGACCGATCGATGGATGTCCCTAAAACGCGCGCGGCACCCCATTTGGTTGGCGCACAAGGTGTTGAGGGTTTGCAAACTGCCGGCGATATCGGCAGGCCCGCTGACAAAGCCAGGCATTTCAGGCGGGTAAACGGAATCCATGATGGCGGAGCGAACTTGGCCCGAGTGCGCGGCGAGGTAGGCGAGCGCCACGGTCGTGCCATACGACACGCCATAGAGGTTCCAGGTTTCGATTTTGAAAGTCTTGCGGATCGTTTCCATGTCGCGAACCGTGGCGTCGGTATCGTAGCCCGCGAGGTCGACGCCATCGGCGCGGAGTTTTGTCACGCATTCGGCAAGTTGATCGAGTGTGTATTTCTCGGACGCGGCGGGCGGCATGGTGTCGAGGGTTGGATTGTCGACGTTGAGGAACTCGCACAGTTTGGGGTGGGACATGCCGGTGGCGCGTTGATCGAAGACGATCATCGGACGGTCGAACGTCAATTTTTGCGTCGCGATCCACCACAGCGAGCTCAAGATGCCGCCGCCGGGTCCGCCGTGCAGGAAGATGGTGGGCGGCAGTGCGGCCTGTTTTGCATCGTCGGGAAGGATGACGCCGACGGCGAGCGAAAGTGTGCGGCCCCGACCGGTCGCGCTTTCGGGAATTTTTAGAAAGCCGCAATGGGCGGCAACCGTGCCGCCGCTCAAGAACTTGATGGACGAGGCGTCGGGGCAATCGAAGCGATCAAGCGCAGAAAGATCGATCGGCGCGGCGCGGGCCGATGTTAAGTATAGAGCGACAGTCAGCGACGATAGCAACGCTTTCAAGAGCCAGCGACCTAGCATGGATGAGCCTTCTGCTTTAGGCGGGGATTGTTCCGTTGCTGCATTTGCGCAGTTTTATGCGCACGTATTAAGGGTCTTGCTGCAACAGTCGGCCCTAATTTAGGGCGTTGGCAATCCTTGCTCGACGGGCAGGGCGATACCACATAGAAGGCTCGGTAAATGGGCGTGTTACGGTCGGTGCGCGCGCCCGGCGAGTCGGCAGGAGGGATTTGATCCATGAACGGTTATGGCTTTTGGATTTTCTTGGGCGTGGTCGCGCTCTTCGTCGTTTGGGTCATCTCGATCTATAACGGCCTCGTGGCGATGGCGCAGCGCTGCAATCAATCGTTTGCCGATATGGACGTGCAGTTGAAGCAGCGTCACGACTTGATCCCCAATTTGGTCGAGACCGTGAAGGGTTACGCGGCGCACGAGAAAGGCACGTTCGAGGCGGTGGTCGCAGCGCGCAATGCGGCGATCTCGGCGCAGGGGCCCGCGGCGCAGGCGCAGGCCGAGAACATGCTCTCAGGCGCGCTCAAGCAATTGTTCGCACTTTCGGAGGCCTATCCCGATTTGAAAGCGAGCGCGAACTTCCAACAGCTGCAGCGCGATCTGTCGGACGTCGAAAACAAGCTTGCGGCGGCGCGCCGGTTCTTCAACAACGCGGTGTCGGAGTTTAATGCCGGGGCGCAATCGTTCCCGGCGGTGTTGTTTGCCGGCGCCATGGGCTTTGCGCAGCGCACGTTCTTCGACGTCGGACCCGACGACCGCAAAGCGCTCGATCAAGCGCCGCAGGTGAAGTTCTAGGCGCAGACACGCGCCAAAGGGCCGAACTATATGGGCCAAGCGTATGGGCTTTATTCCCACATCCGTGCGAACAGGATGCGATCGATCGTTCTGATCGGCGGGCTGTTTCTGCTCGTCTATCTGCTGCTGTTTGCTTTTGTCCTGGCGTTCAATGGCTTCGTGATCGGCGATGAACCGATCGACTATATCATTGCGGAAACGTGGCAACAGTTTTGGTGGCTGGTGCCATGGGCAACGGTTGCGGCGGCGGTTTGGACTTTTATCGGTTACAATTTTCACCAACGCATCATCGACATGTCGACCGGCGCCAAAGACGTGGCGCGCGAGGAGGAGCCCCGGCTCTACAACCTGCTCGAAAATCTTTGTATTTCGCGCGGGATCACGATGCCGCGATTGCAGATCGTCGAGACAGACGTGATGAACGCCTATGCGTCGGGAATGCACGAGAAGCAGTACAAAATTGCCGTGACGCGCGGGCTGATGAACGCGCTCAACGACCAGGAACTCGAGGCCGTGCTGGGGCACGAGTTGACGCATATTCGCAACGGCGACGTGCGTTTGATGGTGATTGCCGTGATTATCGCGGGCGTCGTCACCTTTGCCGGCGAGATGGTGTTTCGCGGCTTTTTCAACAGCGGCACGTCGTGGCGTTCCGGCGGGCGTTCTTCGTCTTCGTCGGGCGGCGGCAAAAAGGACGGCGGCGGCGGTTTCATTGCGATCTTGATTGCACTGGCGATCATTGCCGTCGCTTGGTTTCTGTCGCTCGTTATCCGTTTCGCGCTGTCGCGGTCGCGCGAGTATTTGGCGGATGCGGGCTCGGTCGAGTTGACCAAGAATCCCGACGCCATGATCAGCGCCCTGCGCAAAATCGAAGGGCGGGCGGAGATGCCGGCGGTGCCGTCGGGCATTATGGAAATGTGCATCGAGAACCAGAAGAACTCGATCGCGGATTTGTTTTCGACCCACCCGAGCGTGCAGCGGCGCGTCGATAAATTGGTCGCGGTCGCCGGCGGCAACGACCTTGGCAAGATCGAGCACGAGGCGGCGCCACCTGCTTTGGCCGACGACGCGGCCGATGGCGAGAGCGATCGCGAAGGCGGCGAGGCCGAGGACGTTTCGCGCGGGGACGGACCCTGGGGTTCGAAGCCAGACCGAAGTTAGGTCTGTCGCGGCGCGATTAGCTTTCGCTTTCCATGACCGCTTTCAAAAGCAGGCCGACAAGAAAAAACACTGCGACCAAGCCGATGACGGCGCTGGCGTTTGGGCCCCACGGCAGATCGAGCCGCGCAAAGAGGCTTTCCCAAAGGCGCCAGCAGTATGCAAACGATTGTTCCGAAAACATGGCAGCCCTCCTTCCACATGTGATGTGCGTGTCGAGGCGACACTGCCCGAAGTGTGATCACCTCACATAAAGGAATGCTGAAACTGCTTCGAACAATTGCAGGGATCGCCTGTCGCGCGAGGCAGGCGCTGGGTTGCGAAAATTTGCCGAAATTTTTGCGAAGGCGGCGTGTGCTGTTATGTCCGCGAGGCTGAAGGGGCGGCTAGGCGGTTGCGCGGCGGGTTTCGCTTCGTGCCGGACTGGCGTCCAAGGCGCGTGAACTTGCGCAACGCGGCACTGGCAAGGCCCATCCACGTCGTCAGGCGATGTTCGAGTTGTTTGACGTGCATGCGCTCGAAGCGGAGGTCTTCTTCGATGCGATGGACGCGGGTGTCGGCCTCGCGCGGCGCTGCGGCGGCGACCTGAACGTCGGCGGGTTTTTGCGCTTCAGGCGCGCTGGCGGTTTCGACGATGTGCAAAGACGGCTTTGCGGCGGCACGATCGATTTCGTCCGAGATGGCCCAGGATTCGGCGAGCTCGGCGCGCAGTTCGGATATTTCGGCCTGCGCTCTTTGTTCGTCGGCTTGAAGTTCGCTGATGCGGGCGCGTGCGGCGGCAAGCGCTTCTTGATGCTGGCGCGCCTCGGTTTGAGCTTTGGTCGCTCGCGTTTCGTGCGCGTGGGCTTCTTTGGCCGCCGCCATCGAGCCTGCCAAGGCGGCTTGAAGCTCGGTCGACAGCGAGATGGTTTTGGCGTGGGCGTCCTGGAGGTCGCCTTTCATCTTTTCGCTTTTGGCGTGCTGTGTTTTCAGTTCTTTTTCGATCCACTCGGTTCGTTCGCTGAGGTGCTTGGCGAGCGCTTTCAATTCGGCGGCATCGGCCGTCACGCGACGCAGGATTTCGACTTCCTTGGTTAAGCCGGCGGCGCGACGTTCGTTTTCTTCGGCGCGGCGTTGATAGTCGTCCGATGCGACCGCCAATTCCTTGGCTTCGGCCCGCACTTGGTTGAGCGCGGTTTCGAAATCGTGACTCACGCGTTCGAACTGGTTCGCGCGCGCGGTCGCTTGGGTGAGATCGCGTTCAAGTGCCGGCAGGCGCGCCGTCAGCGCGGTGCGTTCCGCCGATACGCGGGCGAGTTCGGTGCGTAACGCTTCGGCGGCGTTGCCGCGCAGGTTTGCGGCGGCGACTTCGATGGCTGCTTGTTTCAGTTCGTCGGTTTGCGCGAAGGCGACGCCGCCGAAGATTTTTGCGCTTTCGGCGAAGGCTTGGCGCACCTTGTCGAGTTCGCGTTTGGGATCGGCGCTTTTGGGTTCGTCGCACAGCAGCGCCAAGGCGCGATAGGCGGCCTTCACCCAATATGGCACCTCGGTGTGGGCCTCGAGTTCGGCTTGAGTGGAGCGGTGATTGTGGAGCTCGTTGTCGAGGAATTCGCGGACGTCCTGCATTGGCGGCTGGCGGGTCCAAGTGACGCCAAGGCGCGAGGCTGACTGAACCGCCAACAGCTTCCAATCTTCCAGAAGGGCGTCGAAGGTGACGATGTTGCGCTGCAGGTGGCGTGTTTCGTATTCGACGTCCAAATAGTGGCGCAGCCAGAGCAGCATCGCCTTTTCAAATGAAATGCCGTCCCGCTCGCGCAGCGATTCCGCCACTTCGAGCGGGTTGCGGATGATGATGAGGGGGGCCGAGCGGATGCCGGATTTTTCAAGGATCGACATCCAATAGGGCAGCGTGCGGCAGACGTGCGGGTCCTTAAGAACGAACATCGGCGCGTTGCCATATTCTTCGTCGATGGCGAGGCGGATGCGGCCGGCGAAACCGGCAGCGACATCGCTTTCGCGCCAGCGGGGTGGCGGCGCGCGCCAATCGTCCCAGGAGGAGTCGAGGCCTGCGAGGAGTTCGTCCTGAAGGGCTACCAGTGGCTTTGATTCCCATTGGCCGCGCGGGTTCGATTTGCTGGCCGGGATGAGGTGCTGAGGCAAGGCGGCGCCCAGAAAGTTCACCAGCCTGGTCAAGGCCGAGGTGCCGCTCCGGTGCATGCCAAGGACGAGTATGGCCGTACGCGTCACTGCCACGGATCTGTCGGGCTTTTTCGCCATGCACAATTCCTCCACACGCAAACTATCGCAAGTGTCTGGAAGCGACCCCCCTTCGCCTGCGCACGAATCACGGACCCATCATGCCGTCGGATGGGTCGGGCTGAACCGTGCGCCCTTAGGGTCAGGTTTGCTTTCCCGACCCCCTGTGGTCAAGAGCGCACACTCGTTGCATTAAAAGAATTCGCATCGTTGCGCTCTTCAATCTGTTGATGCGTGTGCGCGCCGTTGTTCGCACGCGTGATTCGACCAACTCGCAGTTGCGAAGCGCGCGCGTGCCCACGGATAGATGGCGATCGTTGCGTTCTGATTCCATGGGGTGGTTGCCTGTGGTAAGATTTGTGCGGCCATGAAACCGGAAAACAGAGTTGCGCTTGGCGGTATCGTCCTCGTGTCGATGCTGGTTGGGTCGAACATGATTGCGTCGGCCTTGCGCGAGCCGGCATCCGCGGTCGGTGCGATCGACGCGGCACGGGACTTCATCATTCCGGTCGAGGGCGTCGGCGCGGACAGGCTGGTGAGCAGTTGGGGCGCGCCGCGTGGGCAGGGCCGCTTGCACGAGGGGATCGACATCATGGCGCCTGCGGGCACGCCGGTGCGCGCCACGGCGGCCGGCAGAATCGTCAAGCTCTATCGCAGTAAACGCGGCGGGATCACCGTGTATCAAAGGGACTCAAGCGGGCAGCTCGTTTTCTATTATGCGCATCTTCGGAACTACGCTGCGGGTTTGCGCGAGGGCGACGTCGTGGCGCAAGGGCAGATCATCGGTGCCGTCGGCGCGACCGGCAATGCAACGACGCCGCATCTGCATTTCGAGATGCAGCGTGCCGACGCGCGCCAGCGGTGGTGGCGGGGGGCTGCGTTCAACCCCTTTGTCGCCCTCAAATCGGGCAAAATCGAGCAACGGCTAGTTCGGCGGTGACGTCGCGTCCCGGGCGGTGCTGGATGCGCCTTCTCCGCTTTCGGCGAAGGCGGCTCGCATGAAGGTCACGATCTTCCAGATTTCGGCCTCGGAAAGGTCGTTCCTGAACGGCGGCATATCGGTGCCGAAGGCGCGGCCGCCGTCCAAGACGGTCCATAGGAAATAGTCGTCGCCGTAGAGCGGTTGAGCTAGGCTGGCACTCAAGTCCGCGGGCCGAACCGTGAGCTTGTCCCCGGCCTCGCCGTCGCCGATGCCCATCATGCCGTGGCAGACAGCGCAGCGCAGATCGTAGAGCCGCGAGCCTTCGACTACATTGCCGATGGTGGCTTTGAACGGGTTCTTGCGGCCGCGATAGGACGACGGCACGCCGTTGCGGACATAATAGGCATGGCGAGCGGGGGTTTTGACCGTCGAGGCGGACACCGCCGCCGCGCGATTGCGATCGAAACTACAAATCGCGGGGCCAAAGAAAGTGGTGCAGCCGAGCGACACGAATGCGGCAATGACCAAGATCGCAACCAAACCACCGGTCAGCCCCGCCTTCCACATCGTCGATCCCCTCCGCCACTGCCGTGTCGTCGAAGGTTGCGTGCAAAGCGCGGTCGAGACATTGCGCCATATCAAGGCGTACACAAGAATTAATAGAGATGATTTTGACGATTCTACCGGGGATACGGTCCATGATGAAGTGGTCAGCGTTGTTTGCGGCGGCAGTCTGTGGGCCACTGCTTGCAGGATGCATGGACGATTTGAGCGCGGGGTCGGTCGCGGGGCCGCGGCTCAGCGACGAACAGACGGCACAGATCGAGGATGGGCGGGCGATCGCGGAAGGCAACTGCGCCGCGTGCCACGCGATTGGATCTCAAGGGGACAGTCCCAATCCGCTTGCGCCGCGGTTTCGGTTGCTGCTCAGCCGCTATAAGGCGGATGTGCTCGAGACCGAGCTGAACGAGGGCATGCGCGTGGCGCACGCGCCGATGCCGCAGTTTCAATTCAAGCCCGAAGCCACCGCGTCGCTGATCGCGTATTTGCGGTCGGTGCAGACGCGCGATCCGGGATTGGCGCTGGTCGAGCAACGCTGTTCGCGCTGCCATGCGATCGGCGCGACGGATACGAGCCCTTATCCCGGGGCGCAACCGTTCCGCAAGCTCGGGCAACGTTGGTGGCGCGGACAGCTGCGCGATGCGCTGAAGACGGGCATCATCGTCGAGCACGATACGGCCGAGGCACGCGTGCCGCCGATGAAGTTGAACGACGCGGAAATCGACGCGCTGCTCGCTTATCTCGATTCAATCGCGACGAAGGAAAATCCCGCGCCGAAGGCGCCGTGAGTGCGGCTAGAGGCCGAAGCGGATGCCGAGCGTGATGGCGCTGTCACTGAGATCTTCGACCTGCGTTTCGCCAATGGCGCCGGTTGAAATTGAACCGACGCTTGATCCCGGGGCGTCGAGGTAGCGGTAGTTTAGGACGATCGATGCGCCGTCACTGAGAGCGTACGAGACGCCCGCAGTGGCTTGCAGCGCAAGCGCCAAGCTGGAGTCGTTCGCCGACGGCGTGTCGAGCGTGATGCGGTCAACACCGACACCGGCACCAAGCGACAGCGAAAATTTGTCGATGAGCGGCACGTCGTATGCAGCGTTTACAATGACCGTGGTTTGTCCGATTTCCGCCGAGCCGAAATCCGCCGAACGGCGAGCGAGTTCTGCTTCTATGCGCACGCTCTCGGTTAGGTGTGTGCCGATGGTAGCGAGAAAGGTGACGCTTTCATCGTGGTCAAGCGTGCTGAAATCTACTGCTGTCGAAGCCAAGAGCCCTGATGCTCCATCCGGAGTTGCTAGTATTGGGAATGTGGCAGACAGATCGCCTCCGAAGACCGCGAATGAGGTGGCTGGGAAATACTGCGTGCCGCTTGCAGACGTGTCGCTGATGCCGGCTTCGATGGCGACGTACCAATTGCGCTCGCCGGCGTTTGCCGCTCCCACCAGGGACAGAATCCCGGCGGCTGTTCCCCAAACTAGACTGCGCATGCCCCACCGCTTTTCGCGTTCGCCGCTTTTGCGGCTTCATTGCCCTCGTTCATATCACGAACAATATTTGGCGAAAGGACGGCAATGCAGAATAGGCGCCTCAGTGGCATGGCGAGCACAATTTGACAGAGATTAGCATCTCGCGGTTGTGTCTGGACGCGGCAGGATGAATGCAGATAAAGGCGATCGCGCGGGGAATTTAGGTAAAGAACGAAAATCAGGCACCAGATCGGCTTCTAACTTTGTGGCCCGGTGGGTAAGCCGTCATATCCTTGGCAGTGGGCGGAAATGATGATGGGTTCCACCAAGAGGGTGCGGCCCAGGAAGGGGATGAAGCGGGGCACGCGGATGTACCAGCCATAGGTGCGGAAGTTGCATTTTCCGACGACGGGGACCTGCGCGAACATCAAGTCCGGGGTCCAGTTCCAGTAAACCCAACTGTCGGTGACGTTGAAGGCCATGTTGTCGATGGCGCCGTCGTCGCCGTGGACGTAGTCGCCGAACACCAGATAGCGATCGTGCGAGATGATCTGCTTGAACGTGATTTGCACGTTGTGAAAGTCGCGTGTGGTCCCCAAGACGTAATAGATCTTGAAGACCGGCCACACCGCGACGAGGACGACGGAGGCGATGAGCGCCTTGCCGAGCCATGAGAGCCTGCGCTCGCCGCTTTTGCTCGTGCGATGGGAAACGCGATTGATGAAGGGCCAAACGACCGTCAGCCAAAGGCGTGCAACGACGTAAGCCCCGCCACCGACGAATTTGGCCGCGCGCGGAAACTTATCGGCAAAGACGTCATAGACGGCGGCAAGCCGGGGTTTGAGGCGATTGTCGAACAGCGCCTTAATGCGTTGCCACAGGCGGCCGTGCCAGCCAAGGTTGCGCGCCGTTTCCTCGCGCCTCTTGCGCTCTTGTTCTTCGAGGACTTGCCGTGCCGCGCGGGCGTGTGCTTCGGCGCGGTCGCTGGGGTCGCCGGAAAGGCTTTGCGCGCTGTCGCCGGGGTTTAGAATTTCCCGTTTGGGCGGATCGGCATCGGCGGGCTTGTCGGGGTCGCTCACGGTCGCCTGCCTAGTCCGCGGTGTTGAGGTCGAGCGCGTCGAGTTTCATGGACTTGCGCGTTTGCGGTTGCGATCCGAAAAAGCCGGTGGATGCGGGACTGAAGGTTGCCGAAAACTCGTCGGTGGCCTTGTCGAAGGCGATAAGGATCTTGCCGCCGGCGTCGGGCTTGGGTTTGGCGCTGCCGGCTGCGATTTGAACGCGGCGCAGTTCGTTTTCCAGAACAAGTTCGCTGACGAGTTTCTTGATGAACTTCGAGAACAGGTTGTTGATGGGCCGCGCGCCATAGCGCGGGTTCATGACGCGTTCGACGGCGTGGCGGAGCTGGTCGTCCGGGATTTCGGCGGTGACGTCTTTGCCGGCCAGCATTTTGTTGACGGCGGTCAGGTTCTTGAGCGCGATCTTGAACAGCAGGTCCGCGTCGAGGCGCCTGAAGAATTGTATGTCGGTGAAACGTCCCAACAGTTCGGGCCGGAAGAACGCTTTGACTTCGCCGTGCGCCTTGGCGACGGCTTCTTCGTAGGAGAGCGACTGATCGACGAAGTGGCGCGAGCCTACGTTCGAGGTGGCGATGATCGTGCATTGGCTGAAGTCGATCAGGCGCCCCTTGCCGTCGGTCAGGCGGCCCGCGCTGAGGATCTGGAGCAAGATGTTGAAGACTTCCGGATGCGCCTTTTCGATTTCGTCGAACAGCACGATCGAGTTCGGTTTCTTGCGCACCTCGTTCGCTAGGACGCCGCCTTCTTCGTAGCCGGCATAGCCGGGCGGGGCGCCCATGATCTTCGATACGGTATGTTTTTCGCCGTATTCGGACATGTCGAGGCGGATGGGTTCGGCGTCGGCTTTGCCGTCGACATAGGCCGCGAGCGCACGGGCAAGTTCGGTTTTGCCGACGCCCGACGGGCCGATGAAGAAATAGGCCCCTGCCGGTGTGTTGGCGTCTTTTAATCCGGCGGCGGCGTTCTTGACCGCGGCCGCAATCGACGCGATGGCGCGATCTTGGCCGTAGATGCGTTCTTTGAGCGACTCTTCGAGCTTGATGACGCGCTCAAGTTCGCTTTCGCCCAGGGTCGCCACCGGAATGCCCGTGCGTTTGCTGAACGTCTTGCGCACGTGTTCGGGCGTGAGGCGATGATCTTGCGGCGCGCCGGTGTTTACCGTCGCGAGCTTTTGATTGATGTCGCCCAGCGCGGTGCGGTACTTGTCGATCAGATCGTCGTTTTGTTTGATCAGATCGCTGCCCTTGCCTTTTTTGAGCGCGTCTTCGTTTTCGGCTTCGAGTTTTTGCAGCTCGCCGGCGTAGGTGCGTTTTTTGTTCAGCAGGTCCTTTACGCCGTCGGTTTTCTTCATCCAATCGCGCGATAGATCGCGCTCTTGCGTTTCGAGTGTCGAGATTTCGCCTTTGAGCTTTTTGATCGTGCCGCCGGCGTCTCCGGCGTCGGATCGTTCCAGCGCCGCGACCTGGTTGCGCAGGTTCGTGAGATGGCATTCGACGCGGTCGAGCGCATCCGGTTTTGACATGAGGCCGGCGCGAAATTCGGACGCCGAGAGATCGAGCAGGCGGATGGGCACGCGCGGCAGGCTTTGATCGTCGAACGAGCCTTTGAATTTCGTCGTCAGCGCGGAAACCGTTTGTAGGGCTTCATCGGTGATGACGATGCCGTGCATCGTCTCGTAAACTTGGCGTACGCCGCGCAGGATGCTGAGCATCTCGTCGGCGTCGGGTTCCCTGAGTTCGATGGCGGTGAAATATTCTTTGAAGCCCGAATGTTGCTCGACGATCTTGGCTCTTTGGCCGTCGTTCAGGGCGATGATGCATTGCGTGCGGCGTTGCTGGAGCGCGGACATCAAGCTGTTGAGCACGCCGTGCGCCGACTTCGCCTGGAGACCGTTCAGGAAATTCGGGAAATTGTCGATGACGAGGACGCTGTATTGGGCGTCCTCCAAATAGTCGGCGATGTGTTGAAAATCCTGACTGATTTTTACGGGGTCGTCGCTCGTCAACAGGCTTTCGCTGTCGAGACGGAAGAAGCGGCGCTTGAGGATGTCTTGAGAAACGTCGGCTCGGCTGCGGCGTTCTTCGATGCCGTCGATGAGCGCCGTCTTGCCGACGCCGGTCGGACCGATGAGCATGACGTTGCGGCTGTCGCGCAGCGTCAACACTTCGGCGAGTTGCCGGATCTCGGTGTCGCGTCCGATCAAGGTGAAGTCCGGGTCCAAGTCCCGATCGAGTTCGATCAGGTGGGGTAGGACATGCGTTTGCACTTTGGCTTTCTCGCCCGTGGACATGATGTTCTCGATCGCCGATCAGTTGTCGAATAGAGCGTCGATGCCTTTCTTGCCCGTCGGTGCGGCCGGTTTGGCGCGCGGGGTGCCGGCTTCGACCGCTGGACTTGCGTCCTTCTGGGCGTCGAGTTCGGCGCGCGTGCTTTGCAGCGTGATCTGATCCAGTTCCTTGGCCGAACGCTGGACCTCGTCCGCCAATGTTTTCGTTTGCTTGAGAACGTCGATCAGCGTTGCCGTCGTTTCGCTGACGGCGTCGCTCAAATCTTCGATGTCGGTGATCTGACCTTCGAGCGCGCCGCGGCGTTTCTTCAAGAGTTGCGGCGTGTTGCGGATTTCATCGGTCAGCACCATGCTGGCTTCTTGTGACATGTTGTCGAGCGCGTCTTCGATGAGGCTCGCCTTTTCGGTCAAGACGGTGTTGACGATCGAGTTCAGCAAGGTGACGACGCGCGTGCTTGTGGTTGCGATGGTTTGCGAACGGATGCTCATCGCGTAGTTGATCGCGGAGGAATTCTTGCGCTCAAGGTCGGTGATGACGGCGCCTTGCTGGCTCATTTCGCCGATCGAGCGCGTCAGGTTGATGTCGAGATCGCCAAGGCGGGCAAGGAACCGGTTCATGTTTTGGATGCGGTTGCGTGCCTTGGTGCGTTCGATGTCGGCGGTCAGGTCCTCCGACGGCGCGGCATCGCCCGGCTTTTGTTCCGGCGCGTCGGGGTTGCCGAATTTTTCGATCAGGCCGCCGACGACTTCCTTGTTCTGTTTCGCCGCGAGTTCCATGGCCTTGTGAATGACGGCGAGCAAAATGCTGAGCTTGTTGTTTTGATAGTTCAGCTGAAGGATGTTTTCGCGGATTTTGGTGAAGCCTTCGACCGAGGCGCCAATGCGCTCCTCCGCTTCCTTGATGAAGGAAACGCCGGTGTCGGCGGCCGTCTTCATGTTCTTGCCGAATAATTCGCCGCCGATGTCCAGAACCTTCAGGATCTCCGGGTTCTGCTGTTCCATGTCCAACGTCTTTTGATCGATGGGCGTGGTCGTGCCGGGCAGGAACAGCGGTGCGGCCTTGAGGTCGGCAATTTTGCCCTCGAGCGCTGCGATCGCACTGTCGGCTTGGGCGATCCCCGTCTTGGTGTCGGCGAGCAGGCCCGAACGCAGCAAGCGTCCGAAGAACGTGTTGTTCTGGTTGAGGGTCGATTGCAAAATGCCACGATCGGACCGCAGCCGGGTGGCTTGGCTGGTCAGTTGGGCGATATCTTGGTTCCGGCTTTGGCGGGCTTCCTTCAGCATTTTTTGCTGACGGAAGGCGTCGTTTATTTGCTCGATGACCGACTTTTTACCCACCCCTTCGGTCGAACGGAATTTTTTGAGCAGACCCAAAATTTCGTCGAGCGGCGCGAGCGAGCCTTTGAACGTGTTCAAACCTTCGAACACGCCGTCCATGTTCTGTTTGAACGTGGCGTAGGCTTGGTCGCTGACGGTGTTGATTTGGCCGAGCGCCATGTTGCGGCGCTGAAGCTGGACGTATTCGAAGAAGGCGCCCAAAACTTCGATGCGCTTGTCGTTGTCGGGTTCTGCCGGGTCGAACTCCAAGAGCTTGGCGATGGCCTTGATCTTGTCGTGTTGACTGAGCGTCTTGTCCTCAAACGCCTTGAAGATTGGGTTCTCTTGTTCGACGCGGTTGATCAGCTCTTGCTCGTCGGTATCCGCGCTTGCCGTCGTGGGGCTCGCGGCCGTGGGATCAAGTCTGCGGGCGCGGCGATGGGCCTTGCGTTCTTCAAGCGATTGTAGAGCTTCGGTCGCAGGCGTAGCCATTTTTGTTTCCCTCTGCGCGGATGCGGCGACATATATAGGAACGCCTGTGCTGTTTTGCAGCATAGCCGTTTTGAGGGAAGACTACTTGATTTCAGTTGTTAACGCTCTAGTCCCAGCCAAGCGAAATGCACGCAGCGGGCGTATTTAGGGCTGGGCCGTATAGACGACTTCGCAGACATAGGCGAACTCCCATTGCGGGTCGTAGACCAGGCTGCCGTCCACGATCGTGCATTTGCGGCCTTGACGCTCCAGATAGGCGGTGGCGGCGGTTTCGAGCGTATCGCGCTCGGTGCGGTTGTCATAGCGGCCGAAGGTGACGTTGCGGATGACGCCGTCGCTCATGGCGGTGGCAAGGCTTGGGGTGATGACGAGTTTGCCGGCGCTCGGTTTGTCGAAGACACGGTAGGTGTGGTTGTCGTGCGCGAACGTCGTCAACGGAATGAAGCGATACTCGTCGTTGACGTATTCGGGATAGGCGCAAGCCGATAGGCACACCGCCATGAATGCCGTGAGTGCGTGGCGCATCGTTGCCTCCATTCGTTTCATGTATCGAACGTGTAACGCACGCCCGCGGTGAGCGTGTGTTTGGTGATGTCGTCGAAATTCATGATGACGCCGGTGCCGCCGGTTCGTTCTTCGAATGACGGGTCGAGCACGGTTAGATAGCGATATCCGAGCGTCAGTTCGGTGTTGGGTGCGATCTTGTAGTTCAACGCGACAATGCCCTGATAAGCGAGGTTGAGGTCGCTATCGTCGACATTCACGATGTCGAGCATCGCGTAGTCGATGCCGGCGCCACCGCCCACCGACAGCGCGAGGTTCTGGGTCAGTGCGAAATCGTAGGTCATGTTGTACATGAGCGTCAGTTCGTCGAGGCCGCCGGTCGAGATGGGGATGGCGGTGAAGCGATCCTTGTCGTTGCTGCGCCAGCCGGCTTCGATTTCGACGTGCCAATTTTGCAAGCTGTAGCCCACGGCCGCGATCAGCGCCCAGCCGGTGTCGAAGCGGCCGACGGGCACGTAGGAAAACGTGGTCACGCCGGCATTGGTGAGGCGGTAGTCGACATCGGTGTCGGCGACCGTGCCGACGCCGGCTTCGAGACTGACGTACCAGCCCTTGGCTTGGGCGGCGGTTGTGGCGGCGAGCGTTGCGGCCGCGCCCAAGAGTAGTGTTTTGAGCAGCATTGAAGTGACTCCTTCGCTGGTGCACCGGCGAGTGATTCGTGAACGCCATTTTCAACGCTTGTCGCGCGCATTTGTGCAACAGACGCCCTTCAAAGCAGTGTTTGGGGCGCTTGCGGGTGTATTGTTTGTGGATTGTGTGCGTAACGCCTCGAATTGCCGGTTGGGCGCGTCACCAGTTAGGGTTTGCAACGAATCGGTGTGGTGGCACGAAAAACTGGGGGCGGCTGATGAGCGAACAAACGGCGGCGGCGAACGACAGCGCGTTTCGCGTGCCGACAAATTTGCAGGAGTTTACGGCGCTGGCGGTGGCGTTGCTTTCGGTGTTCGTGCTGATCCAGATCGGCGCGCCGATCGTGCGCGAGCTCGACTTTCTGGATCAAAAGCTGCGCGATTATTTTATCGGGATCAGTTTCGCGGCATTTCCGGTGATCCATCGCGGCTGCAAACAGGGGCTGGCGGGGCTGCAGTCGCAAGTGCCGGTGCGACAGGATTTGACCCCGTGGTTCGTCAGCGGCGTGATCGCCGCGGCGTTGCTTTTTGCGTGGAACCAGTTCGTTTCGTTCCTGGGCGGCATATCGACCGGGATCGTGCTTGGGCAGATTCAAGGCGTGAACTTCGAAGCGCCGGAGACGGTGCAGGGCGTGGTGCTGGGCAATCTTGCGATTTCGTTGCCGTTGAGCGCGGTGGCGGCGGTTGTTGCGGGCGTGCTTTTGAACAGGCACTCGCGTTCGCATGTGTTCGGGGCGCTGGCTCTCGCCGCCGTGTTCTTTCTGGTGTTCAATCTGTTCGTCAATTGGCTGGCGCAGCCCGAATTCGTCGCGGCCTCGTTCGGCGAGGCGATGAATGGCGGGGCGGCGGGCGTTGCTCAATTTTTGTTCGGCATCGCCTTTGTCGGCGTGATCATTTTCATTTTCGGCGTCGTCGGCGTTTTGATTTCGCGCTTCTACCGCGAGCGTTCGATCGGGCGTTTGATGGACGCAGCGCGCCGTCTGCCGGTGGGCGAGCGCGATGCGCTGACCGCCGAATTGGTCCAGCGTTATGAAGCGAGCTTGCGCGCGCGGATGGCGGCTGCGACGGCACCGGTGCAAATGCCGGGCGCAGCCGAACCTTGATCAGGCCCGCGGTTGCGCAGCGCGCTCGCGCATTTTTTGCCGCCACGTCTCGCGGTCGAGCCGATAGTGGAATAGCTCCACTTTGCCGCGACCGTCAGCGGATGGTTTCAGTTCCTTGCCTTTGAGAATCCAGCCCTTGCGGGCAACCAGATCGTGCATGGCCTGATTGTTCGCCATGATCGTGCAATGCGAGCTCAGCAAATCAAGCTCGTCGAAGAAATAGGGGAGAATGACATCGGTGGATTCGGCGCGGGCGTGCTTGCCGCGCGCTTCAACCTCGCCGACCAATATGTTGTCGAGAAAGGCTCTCCGCGCGAAGTCGATGTAAATCGCGCGCACGCCGACGATGATGCCGGAGTCTTTGTCGAATATTCCGAGCAGGTGGCTCTGTTTGCGATCGAACCTGTCGATGTAGTCGAGCAATTGATCCATCGTCATCGCCTGCGGTGCCGCATTGAGATGACGTGTGGCGACGGGATCGAGGAGCCAGTTGCACCAGCGTTCCGTCGCGTCGGCGCGTTCGACGGTGCGCACGATGTGGTGCGGCGTCTCGAGCCGGATCATGCGAAGCGGCGGTTGGGGCTGTGTCTTCATGTCGGGCCTGCAAGCTTAAGTCGCCGATCGTCGGGGGGAGAGCCTTCAACGTCTTCCTCAGGTGTCCGGCGCTATTTTTAAGCCCGGACGTTCGTTGTCCCAGATCATGGAGATGATGCGCCAGGCGCCGGTGCTGTCGCGAAAGAGTTGGATCGAATTGATGCCGCGGCGTTCGGGCGTTGTGTCG